>VGXB01000020.1 GCA_016873515.1 Nitrospira sp. | reverse complement strand
GTCTTTAGAGGAGACCCCACCCAATCCGATCACAGAGGAACCGTGGCGGGTGACGAGCGCATCCAGCGCTGCGAGGGCTTTGGCCCGTTGCTGATCGAACAGGCCAGGCACAGCAGCAGTCAACGTGGTCAGCGTCAGTCCAACCAGACGATATTCCGTGCCTGGTGTCATCAGGTCTCGTAGTGCTTGTTGCACCATCGGCCACATATCGGGGTCGTAGTTTAATGGGTGAGGAAATCGACCATGCTTAGTAGTGATGATGAACCGTGAGTCCTTCAGTTTGACGGCACACCCGCTGGCAGCCAGACTTTCTTGCCGTAGATTATGTGTCAGCTCGCGCAGAAACCCGCGCAGCGTATGTTCGAGAAAGGAGCGGTCGTGTGTGTCATGTTTAAACGTTGTTTCATGACTGATGCTTTTTGGCTCTCGTTTGGCGACAACTGGATCTCGGTCGATGCCCTGCGCCAATTCTCTGATCCAGACCAGGCCGTTCCCAAACAAATGGTGCAGGGACGAATCCCAGCGAGCATTCAAGAGATCGCCAATGGTGGCGATCCCTAGCGCCTCGATCCGCGCCGCTGTTTTAGGGCCAATGCCGGGCAAGGCGCGCGGTGGAAGAGGTGCAAGAAATGACGCTTCCTTGCCAGGCTCGATCATGGCCAGGCCGTCAGGTTTATGGCTGTCGGCGGCGATTTTCGCGACAGTCTTGCCGGTGGCCAGGGCGATTGTGCAACGAAGCCCGGTGGCGGCAAGGAGTTCGTCTTTGGCAAGGCGTCCTAACGCCGTCGGGTCACGATGGAGGATCTGCAGCTCCGTGGTGTCTGCATAAAACTCGTCGATGCTACTCCACTCGGTCAGAGGAAACAGCCGGTCGGTCACCGTGCGCATCGCATCATGCAACCGCCGATACAGGGGCCGGTTGGGCGGCAGCAGAATCAGCTGGGGACAGAGTTGTAACGCTTTGGCCGTCGGCATGGCCGAACGCACACCAAACGGACGGACTGCATAGCTGGCGGCTGCAATGATGCCACGCGGGGGTGGACCGCCAACCGCGATGGGTTTACCGGCCAGGCTCGGGTCGTTCACGACAGCAGCGGACGCGAACATCGCATCCACATCGCCGAACAGAATTTGGCGAGGCCAGTGCATAAAGGATATCGTGAAGGGTCAATCGTTACTCGCCATACGTCAATCACAAGAGAAAGATCGAGGTCAGATGAATGAAATCTTAAGATCAGAGGAAAGAAAATGCCAGCGCCAGTTGTTCGGTCGATCTCTCGGCTGGAATGTGGGCGGCGCGAAGTGTCTGTTTCTCCGTTCTGCCGATTGACGAATAACAGTTGACGCCCCATCCATACAGTTCCCGTAATGCGCCTCGACAGCGACCACATTGGTGCCGAGACGGCTTGATGGTTTTTCGCTGCCGACGATAGATTTGTCCGCAGTCCGTGCAACGCCAAACGAATCGCGACAAGGCCAATACTTCCCTCTTCAGCTGATGATAGATGGTGACGGCAACATGACCCGAACGATTCATCTCCGTCATCTTTCGGAGAAAATTCAGGCCGTGGTTGGGCCGCCGTTTCAGCACGTCGAATTGCCATTGGTGGATCATCTCATGGGCAAGGGTGTTGAGCAGTTCTTGCTCGGCGTAGGGTGTCCGCTGCGCGAGCTGCTCTAGCAGGGGTTGGGATAGGCGAATTTCCCGACGGTTGCGACCCCCAGCGGCTGGCGGTATTCGTGGACAGTCACAGCAGACAAACATTCCGACAGAGGAGGTGAGACGCTGGCTCCAGACAATGGGAATTGGCGGCAGCAGATTCCCAAAATGCCGTACGTTCAGGGCGCCCCAACGGGTCCGCAATCCGTCCATGGAGAGATCGGCTGTGGCGGTCGATTCAATGACGCGCGGTCTCATCCGATGATTTCTAGTATGGCGGCGGCTAACAGCGGCAGCATGATTTCATGGTGGCCGATCAAGGCATAACCCTTGCCCCCTTTTTGAGTGGGACGCCGAATCACGTTGGTCTGGGGGCGGTAGTGGGACAGAAAATCCATATTCACGGTGGTGATGTTCGCCAAGGGATGGCCGAGATTTCGCCCCAACGACACGGTCTTCAAGAACACTTCCGGGAGAATCACCGCCGATCCCATGTTCAGGTACACGCCGCCTTCCATCCCTGACACTACGGCAGCCAAGCGCCGGAAGTCGAGCAGTGAAGTCGCGCCAATGGCGGCCCCGTCGGCTGACGGATGCATGTGGATAATATCGGTACCCATGGCCACATGTACGGTGATAGGGATGCCCAGTCGCGCGCCCGTGGCCAGGATGCTCGTCGCCCGGTTCGGAAACTTATGTCCTGATCGGTTGATGCAGCGTCCGATCGCCTCGCCCAGGCCCTCACCGTCCTTGGCCCCACGGCTGATCGCGTCGTTGAGGATGCGGCCCGTCTCGTCCGCCATGCCAAAACGGCCGTTATCGATTTCGGCGTCCACTTCTTCGGAAGTGTGACCCATCAAGGCCAGCTCAAAGTCATGGATGATACCAGCGCCGTTCATGGCGACGGCCGTGATAATGCCGCGTTCCATGAGATCCGTCACTATCGGGGCGAGGCCGACCTTGATGACGTGTGTACCCAGCCCCACGATCACGGGCCGGCCGTTGCGGTGGGCGGTGGCCACGGCTTGTGCCACGGCCCGTAGGGTCTTCACGGCAAGAATATCGGGAAGGTCGGCGAAAAACTTTGAAAACGATCCGCCTGGTTTCCAAGGAGTGGCGAAGTTGGAGACTTGCACCAGGCTGTGGCGCTTCTGTAACGGATAGGTTTTGAGGGTCGAGACGTCGATCGGGGGAATCAGGCTCGGCGCGGGCCGCTTTGGAGGAGTCCGATTAGAATGTTTCGAACGAACTCGCTTGATGCTCATAGAGCCACAGCTATCCACCGAGTACCAAGCCGGAAGGCTCGGGATGTTCAAAATGGCTGTCCAGCAAGACCGCAGTGAGCAAAGCGGCGAGGCGTACGCTTCGGTACATTGAGTCGTTAAGTGAAGCGAGAACGCCGCTGGCGGACTTTTTCAGCATCCGTCTAGGACGTTTTGCCAAGAAGCTCTTCCTCTACCAATTCACACAGGACATGGCCGAGCGTGATGTGGCTTTCTTGGATGCGAGACGTGACGGTCGACGGAACGATGAAGGGATACTCGACAAGCCTGGCGAGTTTCCCGCCGTTTGCGCCAGTCCACGCGATGGTCGTGAGGCCGCACTCGCAGGCCGACTCAGCACCTTTCAGGACATTGGGGGAGTTGCCGCTGGTGCTGATCGCCACGGCAATGTCACCTTTTCGTCCATGCGCCCGGACTTGACGGGCAAACAGCTCGTCGTAGCCGTAGTCGTTGGCAATGCAGGTGATGGCGGCAATGTCTGTGGCCAAGGCGATTGCAGGTAAGGGCATCCGATCCCGCTTGTACCGTCCCACAAATTCAGCCGCGATATGAGCCGCGTCAGTGGCGCTGCCGCCGTTGCCGAACAACAGGACTTTGCCACCGTTACGAAAGGCGTCCGCCATCAACTTCGCGACATGGGCGATACGAGTGGCGTGCTCACGGGCGAATTGCTGTTTCACTGCTGCGCTATCGGCGAACGCGCTTAGGACTGAGTCTTCCATAGAGCGATCCTATGGCGATGCAGATACGTTGTCAAGCAACGAGCACTATGACTTTGCCGGAGTGGAAACTCCAGTCTGTTTCACCGCGTTCATCGCCAGGGCGATCATTGAGCCGACGTCTGAAATGCTTGCCGGCAGCACCAGCGTGTTGCTCGCCTTTGCGAGTTCGCCGAATTGAGTGATGTACTGCTCGGCCACTCGGAGTTGCACAGCCTCCTGTCCTCCAGGAATCTTGATGGATTCTGCCACCGTTCGGAGTCCTTCAGCGGTCGCTTGCGCGATGGCGAGGATGGCAGCGGCAGCGCCTTCGGCTTCATTGATCTGTTGCTGTTTCTTCGCCTCGGACGCCTTGATCACTTGTTGTTTTTCACCTTCAGCCTGATTGATCGCTGCGTCGCGTTCGCCTTCCGAGGTCAAGATCAGTGCGCGTTTTTCTCGCTCCGCCCGCATCTGTTTTTCCATCGCATTCAGCACGTCCTTCGGCGGTGTGATGTTCTTGATTTCGTACCGAAGAACCTTCACGCCCCAAGGCTCCGACGCTTTGTCCAACTCATTGACAACTTGTGCATTGATCGTGGTTCGAGCTTCAAATGTCTTATCCAATTCGATCTTGCCGATCTCACTTCGCAAGGCAGTCTGAGCCAATTGTGTCAGCGCAAATTGGTAGTCGCTGATCCCATAGGACGCGCGTTCCGGATTTAATACCCGCATGTACAAGACTCCATCGACATGGACCTGGACATTGTCGCGAGTAATGCAGACTTGTTCAGGGATATCGGCGGCACTTTCTTTCAGCATATGTTTGTATCGAATGGCGTCCACGAAGGGCACCAGGATATGAAAGCCTGCGTCAAGAGTGGAACTGTACTTCCCCAATCGCTCGACGACATAGGCACTCTGTTGAGGAACCACCACGGCCGTTTTGACGATCACGATCAAAACGATCAAAGCGAGGACTATGACGACAAACGTTCCACCTTCCATGTCTGCACCTCGTTTCTCAGTAATCGTTATTCTGGTCGTACCCAGAGCATCAAACCGTCAACTTTTGTCACGATCGCGCGCTGACCCTTGGCTAGAGGAGACGAGCTGTCGTTGCGCGTGCTCCAGGTTGTTCCGCGTAACTCTGATTTGCCTGTCTGTCCCGGAGGCAGATCGTCGAGCAGAACGGCCGATTCACCGATCATGGTATCTACGTTGCGCGTGGGTGTGTGTTGAGTCATGCGCAGTAAGGGGCCACGGAACAGCACGAGTGACGTGACCGCCAGAACGGAGAACAACAACCATTGGAGCCAGACGGTCTGCACGATAGCCATACCTGCCAGTGCACCGACGATCAATGCGGCGACGCCGAAGAAGAGGAGATAAAACCCTCCAGGCGACAGCATTTCTGCACCGGCCAGGATCAATCCCAGGAATAACCAATACCACCAGGTCATGGACGAGCCTTGCGTTGCGGGACAAGGAGAGAAGAGATCAGAGAACCTCGTGAAGTCTATGGCGCTTTCGACGAACCGTCAAGGAGAATCTATCTTGATCGCCGCAAATTGAACACCTCGGAAGTGCAATGTTATAGTCCGTGCACGATGGCTCACGATCAACCGGTCAAAGCGCTCGTGATCACGCTGGTGGATGATCCAGCGTCGGCGGTGTATTCGATCAACCGGCTCAAGCCTGACGCGCTCTGTTTTGTCCTACCGGAGGCCGGCAAAGCAGTGGTGGAGTCGGGGGTCCAGCCCCAGATCGACCAGATGCCGAGACGATGGGATTGGATCATCGTGGCGGCGCCAGGCGAATTCGCGGGTTGTCACCAAACGTTGGCACGGTCGCTGCCCGATCTGTTGCGAACCTGGGAGGTGCAGCCGGGAGAACTGGTCGTTGATCTGACCGGCGCGACACCGGCCATGGCCGGCGCGATGACCATCGCGGCGCTGCCGTGGAGCTCCCGACTTGTCTCGCTTGTTCCGGCGCGTGAAGGATCGGGAGAGGACATCATCACATTGGATGGACGACCGTTCGTTTGGCAACAAAGCAACCCCTGGAACGAGGTTGCCGCAGTGTCTCGACGTGAAGGTAGCGAGTTGTTCAATCGAGGCGACTATTCGGCCGCTGCGAATCTCTTTCGCGGCATAGAAGCGCGAGTGAGCGGCGGACAGAAACCACTCTATCGCGCCTTTGCCGATGTCGCCGATGGCTATGACTTGTGGGAACGGCTCCGGTATCGCCAGGCCTGGGACAAATTGAAGACCGCCACGAAGGCACTGGAGATGGCGTCGCTCTGGGGCGGGCTGCCGAGCTTGCAAATCATGCTGCCGGCTCTCAAAGTCAATACCGTTTTTTTGGAGAAGCTCGTGCTCGATCCGGCGGAAGCGAAGGAATTTCTGGCAATGGATCTATTGGCCCACGCAGGGCGGCGGCTTCATGTAACGTGCGACCCGGAAACGGCGATGGTCGTGCTTGCCCGCGCGCTCGAAGCCTTCGCACAGCGCCGATTGTTCCAGGCGCACAAGATCAAAAGTTGGGACGTGCAGATCGAGCAGCTGCCGCAGGCGCTCCAAGAAACCTGCCGAACCTGCTATCTCGAAGACATTGACGGTAAGTTCAAACTGCCGCTGCAGGCGCAGTTTCGCGTGCTGGCCGGGTTAGGTGATCAACTAGGCCAATCCTTTCTCCGCGAATGGCCGATGATGAAACCGTTGCTCGATGCCGCCAATCATGCCGTCCTTGGACATGGCTTTGAGCCGATCAAAGGCGAGCGGGTGCAGCAATTCTACGACGTTGTCGTCAAGCTGACGGGCGTGGTTGACAGTTCATTGCCGATCTTTCCCAAGCTCAACTTTTCGTGAAGCGTGAAGCGCAGGAAAATGCAAAGAAAGAGGCGAGAGCGATAAAGATCAGGAATTTTCGCGAGCTTGAGGTCTGACTGTTCTTTGCCCGCATCGAGGACCCGGCGTTGACCTCGAACAATACGCAATCAAGCATGGGGTTCAGTGTGAATGCGCAAGCGGGAGTTCGATTCTACATCACGAGACACGTAGCCTTGTTCAGAGAACGCAATTTTAACTACACCAAATTCAGTTTTGATGAAACACCGCAGACTTTTTCAATCTATTTGGTTTCGACGCGGATTATAAAGTGTTCCATGCCTCCTTCGGCCTCAGTGTTCATTTCTAGCAGTTCTCTTTTGTCGATCTGGTAAACCGGGATTGATCGGTGTAGCCTATCAACGGTCTTGGGAGGACACGCCGATGCAAATTTGTCCTGCTTGTCAGCGCCCACAGCCGGAAATCAATCGATTCTGCACGCACTGTGGCCGTCGGATCGACGGGAATGCCGAATCGACTCCATCTTTGCCATCCGACCGGTCCGAACCGGGGCAGTTGAACATCCAGGTGTTGTACGGGATGGTGGCGGCATTGGTGCTCGCCATCGTGTTTCCACCCTGGGAAGCTTCGCCCGCGCTGCCGCCAGAATTTCTGGGGATGCATTTCATTTTTTCTCCTCCCAACCCCGATGCCGTCATCAGCCGCATGTTGCAGACGATCGAGCTGATCACGATCACCATTGCCGGCATGTATGGCGCGTTTCTGTTTCGGCAGAAATAAGTGTGCCAATCGTAGAAAAAGAGACTGACTTTCCGATTGAGTGTCAGAGGGCGCACATGGACTCGTGTTGGCAGGCCGAGTCTTGATTGGCACCAGTGAGACACGGTACTGTGCCATGGTGGAAGGGGAGAAGCGGTTGGTTTACTGGTAGAGTGATGCCATAGTAGTTGTTGCCGGGTTTCGCGTTTTGGCCAGCCTGGACGCAGAAACATGGGGACTCCGAAATCTAGCAGCTGAAAGCTTCTCACATGCCCCTCGAAGACGAATTCTGCGACATTCTCAAAAAGGCGCGGATTGGTCAGGGCCTCTCGGTCGCCGATGTGTCAGCGCGAGCCGGGGTCTTCATCGGCGACGTTGCGGCGTGGGAGCGCGGTGAGCAGATGCGAGATCGGGCGGCCGTGCTGGCGCTGGCAAAAGCTCTGGGACTGCGAGATGAACCGCTGGCACAGATTGCGCTCGACAAATGGGAGCCGGTGGTACAAGACCAGCTGGAGTGGATTCAACCTGTGCATGGTTCAATCGGCGGTTACGGCGTCCAAGGGTATATCGTTCAAGATCACGGCGAGGCAGTGGTCATCGACACCGCCTATAACGCGCCGGCCATGATCGAGGCGCTCGAAAAACGTAAGTTGCGACTGGTGGGGATTTGTCTGACGCATGGCCATGCGGATCATGCTGAAGGCATTGACCGGCTTCTGGAGCATCGGGAAGTTCCTGTCTATCTAGGGTCGAACGATGTCGAGTTACTGGCCTGGAGGCCACGGGCAGATATGCTTGACACTCCAGCGGACGGACAATGTGTCAGAGTTGGCAATCGAACCATTCACTGTCTGGCAACCCCAGGCCACACTCCCGGTGGGATCTGTTATCAGGTTGATGATCTGTCGCAGCCGGTGTGCTTCGTGGGAGACACGCTCTTTGCCGGATCGATCGGGCGGTCCAATCCCAGCGAGCTCTACGTAACGCATCTCAATTCGGTGAGCCAGCGCGTCTTGGCACTGGGGCCGAACTACCGACTGCTACCAGGCCACGGTCCCGCAACGACGGTGGCCGAGGAACGGAATCATAATCCGTTCGCGGTTGTCCGATAGTCAGGCACTCCATGGATGGATTCAAAGAGGATCAGCCGCGGCGAGGTTGGATTGAATCGGGCCACGGTGAAGAACCGCGTTCGTCCACACCGATTGTCGAGAGTGTGGGAGGTGAAGGCGAGATCGAACCGTCGGCATTTTCGATGTGGACCCTGCCAATCGGACTGTTTTTCCTGACCTGCTTCACGACTTTGTGGGCAGGTGCGTACCAAACGTACAACGGGCTGGATCGGGGACCGGTGAATTTTCTGCTCGCTGATCCCGGACGGATTTGGCAAGGGGTTCCCTTTGCCGGCGCACTGCTGTTTATTCTCACAGCCCATGAGCTGGGCCACTATATCCTGTCCAAGATTCACAGGATGCCGGCCTCGTTGCCGCTGTTCATCCCAGGCCCACCGCATTTCATCGGGACGTTCGGGGCCATCATCCGAATGCGCGGCCCGATCCTTGACCGTCGCGCGTTGTTCGATATCGGAGTGGCCGGGCCGTTGGCCGGGTTTATCGTGGCGGTTGTGGTGCTGATCATCGGGCTCAACTTATCTACGGTGGTGGAGCGCACAGCCACGATGGGGTTGCACCTGGGCGAGCCGTTGTTGCTTCAGTGGCTGGCATGGCTTGTCATTGGGTCGATCCCGCCGGAGTCGGATGTGGTGCTGCACCCGATCGGGTTTGCCGCCTGGTTCGGACTCTTCGTCACCTCGCTGAACCTTCTACCGATCGGCCAGCTTGATGGTGGCCATGTCGCCTATGCGCTGTGGGGGCGCCACCAGAAGACCGTGGCGTATGTCTTTGTACCGATCCTGATCATCTTGGGATTGCTTGGTTGGGCCGGGTGGTTTCTCTGGGCCGTCATGGCCGGAATGTTCGGGTTTGGCCATCCACCTGTCATGGATCCGCATGTGTCGTTGGGACGTGGTCGGACGATCGTGGGCTGGATTACATTGGCGGTGTTCGTCCTCACCTTTGTGCCGGTGCCGTTTTCCGTTCACGCGTAGGAACCTGTCTGCCCGACGTCACCCACGGCTCTCATCGCCTTTCTTGACCAGGACCTGCTTGTGTGAGCGCGGGGACTCTTCTACGATAGCCTCTCCATCGGCATAAGGTCATATCGAAGCGATGAACCGCGCGGCCAGGATACGGATGTGCCTGCTTCTAATATGGGGGCTTGCGGCCCCGGGTATCTGTGCGCAAGGCGCATCGCAGATGCTGGATGTTCAGCCCGAGACACCAACGAATTCTTCTTCATCATGGCGCTATGGAGCCTATCTGGATGCCGGCTTCAGCGTGAATTTCAACTTTCCCGACAACGATCGCTGGCGCAGCCGCACTACAACGTTTCGGCACAACCAAGCGGCTCCGAACATGGTATTGGCGTATGTGCGGAAGGATGTCAGTGAGGCATCACGCTGGGGCATGGAGTTGGGGGTGCAGGGCGGCTATGACTCCGTGAATTTTGCGTTTCTGCAGGGAGAAAAAAAAGTCGATGGCGCAGATGGGCTCAGACATCTCCATCGTGCCAACGCGTCTTATCTGGCGTCGGTGGGCAATGGTCTGAAGGTCACAGTCGGGTTATTCGACAGCCTGATGGGGTACGAATCGCTCTATGCCAAAGATAACGTGAATTACACACGTTCCTGGATCGCCGACCACACACCGTACATGATGTTCGGAGTGAACGCCGCTTATCCGGTGAACGACCGCTTGACGGTGACGGCGTTCGTCATCAATCGCTACTATCATCTTGCCTACACGGTTGCGCAGCCCTCCTATGGTGGGAAATGGTCTTATGCACTGACTCACCGATTGACCGCGAGGCAGACGCTTTATTGGGGGCCAGACCAAACTGAGGCCTCGCCGGAGTTGTGGCGCCTCTACGGAAACCACATCCTGGAGTGGAAAGGCGACGAGGTGACCATCGTGGCGTCCTACGATATCGGCACGGAGAACATCGCTGATCGGCCTGGGAGACCACGAACCTTTGTCATGGGGGGTAACTTCGTCGTGCGATGGCACGTGGCCGGCCCCTGGTTTGTTGCAGTGCGTCCTGAATTCTATTGGGATCGGAACGGCCGGTGGACCGGGTCTGAACAGTTCGTGAAGGCGGTTACGTCTACGGTGGAGTACGCGTTGCCCTATCAGGGGACAAAGACCGTAGTCCGAATGGAACATCGCTACGACGAATCGACGGGCACTGAGGGTGGATTCTTCAAGAACGGAGAAAGCAGCTTCGGTGTCCCCAAGCTTACCGCAGGACAACATCTGCTTCTGTTCGGCCTACTGCTGACGTTCGATTCACCGTGATTGGTCGTGTGTCCGCCGATTCTGTATTGGTCTCATTCTATAATGGGGAGAATACGGTCGGCAACAGCCTGAGCAATCCCTTCTTGTTCCGTGACAACTTTCAAGCCGCGGAAGCTGAGATAGTAGCCCCTGTAACTGGGCGCTTGAATGGTCGCGCTGACCTCGACGTGGTCCCCGTCTTCAACTTCAGGGTCTCGTATCGTCGGCTTTCCGGAGAGTCCCAGCACGGCCACCGGGATGGTCGCAGCCTTCTCTTCTAAACAGAACAAGTAGGCGCCGTAGCACACCGTTTCATTTGGGAGCTTGTAGGGATCGAGCAAAGTCACATCGCGAAGGGTGTCATGCAAGGTCACGCGACGCAAATGATAGCTCTTGGGTTCACCGAGGATCTGTTGGATGCTGGTTGGTTGTTCAGCCTGGAGCGCACAGGGCAGCACTGTCCCGAGGACCATCACTAGAGGCAGGGCGACTGCATATCGGAGCGTGCGCAGCATGAAGGAGGGCTGTTCGATTCACACAATATTGCTATTCTAGCATTCTTTCAGACAAACATCGTCGCAGCTTTTTCTTCATCAGTCTGCCCGCTATAATTCCCGAAACATCGAGGAGGACATGAGAGATGGTCAATCACCAGCACATACGCACATTCGTCAATGAAGCGCGTCCGCAGTTTGAGAACATGTTGGCACAGATGGTCGAAGTGCCGTCGATCAGCATGGATCCCTCTCGTGCGAGCGATATGCGGCGCATGGCCGATCTTGCCGTCCATTGTCTGACCGAGCTGGGTGCCGAGGCCCAGGTTGTAGAGACGGACGGCTATCCCATCATCTCCGGTGGATGGATGATAGGCCCACGATATCCAACCGTCACGGTCTACAATCATATGGATGTGCAGCCGGCTCAGGAGCCGGAATGGAAGCAGGAGCCGTTTGCCTTCAGGAACGACAACGGGGTTTACCATGGCCGAGGCGCCACGGACGACAAGGGGCCGGCGCTGGCGGCATTATTCGGTGCACAGTTTGCCGTTGAGCAGGGATTGCCGATCAACATTCGGTTTGTATGGGAGTTAGAAGAGGAGATTGGAAGCCCGCACTTTGCCGATGGTCTCAAAGACCGGAAGGCGATCCCTCAGCCGAACTCCGTCGTGGTGTCGGATACCATCTGGATCGCGAAAGGCCGCCCGGCTGTTCCCTACGGATTGCGAGGTTTGCTCGGTGCACGGTTGATACTCCGTACGGGAACGAAGGACGCCCACTCCGGGCTGACCGGTGGGGCGGCGCGTAATCCGCTCGCCGAGTTGATGGAGATTGCCCATGCATGTCTGGACGCCAAGACCGGCAGGGTTAAGATTCCGGGTTTTTACGATGAGGTCGTTCAGCCAACGAAAGCAGAGATCAAAAGTTTCCTCAAGTCAGGATTTCAGGTCAGCCGCTTTAAGAAGGCCTACGGGTTTCAATCCATTCGCACGAGCGATCCGATTGACGTCATGCGGTGCATTTGGGCCGCACCGACGTTTGAAATTCATGGCCTGACGGGCGGCTACCATGGTCCCGGGGTCAAAACGATGGTCCCCAGCCAGGGTGAACTGAAGATCAGCATGCGGCTTGTGCCGAGCCAGACTCCTGAAGCGATCTTTACCAAACTGAAGAGATATGTCGGTACATTGAATCCAAACGTGAAGGTTGAGCAGGAAGGGGTCCTGCAACCGTTCCAAGGATTATTTGATGGGCCGTATGTTGCAGCAGTGAAACGGGCGGTGAAGGGGGGATTTGGCAAAGAGCCGGTTTTTGTCCGAGAGGGTGGCTCGATCGGAGCGGTTGTCACCATGCAACGGGCATGGAAGGTGCCGATTCTGTTTATGGGACTAAGCTTGCCGGAACATGGCTACCATGCGCCGAACGAATATTTCGATTGGGGGCAAGCATCCGGGGGGATGAAAACCTTTGCACATTATTTCTCAGAACTGGCGAGGATGGTGAAATAAGGGATCGAAATTCTCAAGGCGATGTCAAAAATTGTTCAACTGGAGTCTTTTGTTGACAGGTACCGTCATAAATCCAAGACCAAACCAGAATAGCATGTGCAAGTTGTGGGAAATAATGGACATGTCAATTTGTTGACGAATTGGTGAGGACACGGATGTTGCTGCTCTTTATTACAGGGAGAATGTAATTTTAATGTGCTGTGAGCAAAAGAGACATTGCCGATTGGATCAGTGATCGGCTATTGTTTGCCCTCCATGGAACGTGAGTCACACGATATTCTGGTTGTGATGGTGACAGTGCCCAATCAAGAGGAAGCGGCGAGAATCGCGGATCAGGTTGTGCGGTCTCGTCATGCAGCCTGCGCGACGACGATTCCAGTGGCCCGGTCAATATATTGGTGGGAAGGCCAGGTGGTGAGTGAGCAAGAAACCGTGTTGTTGATGAAGACAACGGCCGATCGGTTTCCACTCCTACAGGACACCATACGAAAGACTCATTCATACAAAGTACCGGAAATTATTGCGTTACCCGTAACTGTTGGATTACCTCAATATCTTGAGTGGGTTCGGAGGGAGGTCTCCTAGAGAGTGTGGTGTGAGGGGTTAGATGGTGTGTGCCGAGCGGTCGCGACTTGAACTACTGTGAAAGCAGGATTGATTTTAGTGGGATTAATGAATAGACTTGGCTTAACTCGGGTCTCCCAGGGAGCGGATGCTATGGGGCAGACGAACAGTCAAGAAGGTAGTGACGCGTACACGATTGTGGTATTCCGTGGATCCACCGCGAGGCCTCTCCGCTTCAGTTTTTCCAGAAAACTCGCCCGCCGGCTCGTCATTGGAGTGGGTCTCTTCATGTTGGCAGATTTGCTTGTCATCTCTCATTACGTCATACGGACAGGGGAAGTCTGGGAGTTAAACTCCTTTCGTACCGAGGCCATGAGCGCCCGTGAGCAGACTGCCGCGTTTTCCACCGCTGTTGATGATCTCAAAAAGCGAATTGTCGCAATGAAAGAACTCAATCAGCGGCTTCTGGTCATGCTGGGGATCGAAGAGCCCAAGACTGGAGACATGGTCAACGGGCGAGGCGGTCAAGATATTCAGCTCCTAGAGGAAGATGGAATGCCAGGGAGGGCGCGAAGCATGCAGAATGGGGCGACTCCTGGTGGCTCAGGGCAAGGCGGTAATGGCGCGCAAGGGCAACAAACATCCTCAACTGACGAACCGATGCAGAAAAATTTTCTGGCCGCGACGTCGCTCACAGAAAGTCTTGAGTGGCTTTCGATGGAAGCGATGGAACAAGAGCGGATTCTGAATGAGCTGAAGCAAGCGGCTGAGCAGCGTTCGTCTCGATGGGCCTCAATGCCGTCGATTTGGCCTGTCAAAGGGTGGATCACCTCAAAGTTCGGTCCCCGGGTTTCTCCCTTCACCGGGAAACCGTCGTGGCATGATGGCTTGGACATCGGTGCCGCTCCCAACACCCCGATTCAGGCTCCTGCGCAAGGGAGGGTGAAGTCCACGGAATTCGACCTCAAGCTTGGCAACGTACTCATAGTGGATCACGGGTTCGGCATTGAAACGGTCTACGGCCATCTAGCGAAATCGCTCGTCAGGGAAGGACAGCGGGTCAATCGTGGCGACGTGATCGCACTGGTTGGCAGTTCAGGTCTTTCCACTGGTCCTCACCTGCACTACATGGTCAAGGTCAATGAGCAGGCGCGCGATCCTACGAGGTACATTCTCGAATAGTGCGTAAGCAGCTTCCTTCAGCCATCCAAGTATTCTAGCCCCTGTTCCGTATCTCCACACATCTTCTGGTTTTTACTAGCCACTACGACTCGATCGTTCACCCCATGGGCTTCTGCCTTATCCAAATACTCTGAACGCACTGTGCTATACTACCGCGCCTGCATCCTTCGTAGAGGATATGTGACTGACCTCGAAATCGCCCACTCGGTCAACCCTCGTCCGATCATTGATATCGGCCAACAACTTGGTATTCAGCCCGAAGACCTGATCCACTATGGTCCATATAAAGCCAAGGTATCGTTAGGGCTTCTGGATCGACTGAAAGATAGGCCCAAGGGGCGCTACGTCTTGGTGACGGCCATAAACCCAACTCCCATGGGAGAAGGCAAGACTACCACCTCAATCGGACTGGCCATGGGACTCGCCAGATTGGGGCATCGAACTGCTGTGACGCTGAGACAGCCTTCGCTCGGTCCTGTATTTGGCATCAAAGGGGGAGGCACCGGTGGGGGGCGTGCGCAAGTGCTTCCGATGGAAGACATCAATCTCCATCTGACAGGGGATGCCCATGCGGTGACGGCCAGCCACAACTTACTTTCCGCATTTCTCGACAATCACCTATTTCATGGCAACGACCTTGATCTCAATCCCTCCACCGTCATGTGGCCGCGGGCCTTAGGGATCAGTGATCGCGCGCTCCGCGATCTCAGGCTTGGAGGTGAGATGGGAGATCGACTCAGCCGGTTCGTCATTACGGAAGCGTCGGAGATCATGGCGATATTGGCATTGGCTACCGGCCATCAGGATCTTCAAGGCCGTCTCGGGAGAATCCTCGTGGGGCTCAAGCAGTCTTCCGCTCCTTTCGTGGCGCAGGAGCTTGGGTGTGTGGGATCAATGGCGGTGCTCTTGCGGGATGCATTGCTGCCCAACCTCGTCCAAACGTTGGAGGGGACGCCTGCCTTCGTCCACACAGGGCCGTTTGGAAATATCGCCCATGGTAACTGCTCTGTGGTATCCGACGCCATTGCGCTTCGGTGTGCCGATATTGTCGTCACTGAAGCCGGGTTTGGCAGCGATTTGGGGGCCGAGAAATTTTTCAATATCAAATGTCGGGTGTCAGGTTTCAAGCCGGACGCAGCGGTGGTCGTCGCAACATTGCGGGCGCTGAAGCTCCATGGAGGCGGCGGTGTTGCTAAGGCCGGTACTCCGTTGCCTCTAGACTTGACCGGACCCAACCAAGAGGCGCTGGCGAAAGGATTCGCTAACTTGGAACAGCATATTGCCAATGCAAAAGCCCATGGCATTCCGGTCGTGGTCGCGGTCAACGCCTTCAAAGACGACTCCCGTGCAGAATTGGATTGGGTGCGGAACCGGTCGATGAAGGTGGGGGCGGCCGATGCGGCGGTGTCCACACATTGGGCTGATGGTGGAGCCGGTGCTGAAGATTTGGCGGCCGCGGTTGTCAAGGTTTGTCGCCAGCCAGCTCTATTTGCTCATTTGTATGAGGTGTCCTGGCCGATTCGAAAGAAGATTGAAACCATCGCAACCAAGATGTATGGAGCAGGAGGCGTCGCCTTTGAGCCGGAAGCGGAACGTCAGGTGGAGATGGCGGAAACACTAGGGTTTGGCCAGCTGCCCGTGTGTATGGCAAAAACACCACTCTCGCTCTCCCACGATCCGGCGCTTAAAGGTCGGCCAACGGGCTTCACGGTGCCGATCAAGGAATTACGGATTCTGGCCGGAGCCGGCTTTGTCACGGCAGTGTGTTCAGGCATGCAACTGATGCCGGGATTGCCGAAGAGGCCGGCGGGAGAACGGATTACCCTGAATTCGGCGAGCGGAGAGATTGTCGGCCTATCGTAACGCCGTGAGACGGATTCCACCTCACGCTTGAGGATTCACGTCTGAGTGGACGATTTAGCGCTGCTTTAAGTATCGGAGGAATTCCGAGTCTGGGCTTAGCACAAGCGTCGTTTTATTATTATCTTTAAAGGTTGTCTTGTAGGCTTCCATCGAGCGGGTGAATTCGAAGAACTTCTGATCCTGCTGGTACGCATCGGCATAGATGCGAAACGCCTTGGCATCGCCGCTCCCGCGAAGCTCTTCCGATTCTTTGTAGGCATAGGCGAGGATGATTTCTCGATCCTTCTCGGCTTCGGAGCGGATCTTCTGCGCCTCTTCAGCTCCCTCAGCACGGTACTGCTTGGCCTGCCGTTCACGCTCGGCCTGCATGCGGGCAAACACGGCTTTTTCATTCTGCTCTGGCAGATCGGCGCGCTTGATTCGGACATCCTGAATTTCAATTCCGTAGGCGATCGCTTTTTCATTCGACCGTTTGGAGACTATCCGCATGATAGCGGCACGCGTGTTCGAGACGATTTCCAAAAGTTCGTGCCGACCCAATTCGACACGGAGTTCGGAGTAGATAATGTCATGCAGCCGCTGCAGGGCCCCGCGCTGGCTTTGGAAATTTTGATACACCTTGAGAGGATCCACGATGCGCCATTTTGCGAAGTTATCCAGTAGCAGGGTTTTCTTGTCTTGGGTGATGACATCCTGGGCGCTGGAGTCATAATCCAGCAGCCGCTTGTCAAAGTAGGTGACTTCCTGGACGAACGGCATTTTGCCATACAATCCAGGATCCATGATAGTTCTCACCGGTTTTCCGAGTTGGACGACGATGGCGGTCTGCGTCACATCCACAATGAAGAAGGGGGAGGCTCCCAGGACGAACAACCCCACAATCACGGCAATCAGGGCGATGAGAAAACCTTGCTTGGTCATGGCTGAGGCTCCTCGTGTGCCGGTCTTGGAGCAGGTTTTGAGAGACGGTCGAGAGGGAGATAAGGTAACAGGCGCTCGCCGCCCTTTCCGTCGATGATCACCTTTTCTGCATTCGAAAGGATTTCCTCCAGCGTTTCAAGGTAGATGCGCTTGCTGATGACGTCCTTGGATTGCTGGTACTCTTTTAGCATGGCGAGGAATCGCTTAGACTCGCCTTGCGCGCGGTTCACCCGCGCCTGAGAGAAGCCTGTTGCGCGATTGACCAATTCGGCCGCTTCACCTTTTGCCTTGGGAATAATGTCGTTTCGATACCCTTGAGCTTGATTGATCAGCTTTTCGCGATCTTCTTTGGCATTGGTCACGTCTTTGAAAGCGGCAGCAACGGCTTCGGGTGGATCCACGTCTTGGAGCTGGACCGCTGCCACCTGCACGCCGGCATGGTAATCATCGAGGATGCTCTGCAGTAAGGTCATCGTGCCTTGCTGGATATCGGCTTTCCCGGTCGTTAAGGCCTCGTCGATTTTGCTTTTGCCGACCACTTCACGCATCGCTGCCTCGGCCGCCTTCCCGATGGTCTCATGAATATCCGCTACATTGAAGAGGTAGTTACTTGCCTCTTTGATCTTGTACTGAACGATGAACTCGATGGCGAGAATGTTCATGTCGCCTGTCAGCATGAGGGCTTCTTGCGGCACCATCTGCTGGCGTCCCTGCTGGCTGGTTCTGAATCCGACTTCCACGCGGTGGAGTTTGGCGACTTTCGGTTGCAGAGCGGTTTCAATAAGTGGAATTTTGAAGTGGGGGCCAGGCTCGACCGTTCGCACGGGCGTGCCAAACCGCTTCACAACACCCTCTTCGTCTGGTGAGACGATGAAGACGCTTTGCCAGACGAGGAGAATCAAAAGCGCCGCCATGATGAGTTTGGCAGCGCTGCCAGACGGCATCAGATTTTTTAACCCGCCTCCAGTAGCGAAGAGGTTCTTGAATTGTTCCTGTGCCTGCTTGAGGGCTTCCTCAAGCGGGTCCTGTTTCTTGCCCCAAGGATCTTTGGGATCCCAGACCATAGACGATTTCCAGCCCACCGTTTGTGACAAATGCAAGAAGCACGGTACAGTGAATACGAGGGGAAGGTAACAGAGTAACTGAGCAAGTGCAACCTGTTAAATTCGGGCCTGTTGTTTGGTGCATGCCAAGATCGAGCAGCCGGTCAACCGCGCATTCCGCTGATGTAGGCGGCGGTCAAAGCATCACGGGGGGCCTCAAAGAGTTGTCGGGCCGTGCCGGTTTCAATCAGCCGTCCGGTCCCGTCTTGAACCCAAAAGAACGCGGCCGCGTCCGCGATGCGACGGGCCTGCGCCAAGTTGTGCGTCACGATCACCACCATGTAACGGCCGCGCAGGTTGACGATCAAGTCTTCAACCAACCCGCTGGAAAGCGGGTCGAGGGCGCTGCAGGGTTCGTCCATCAACAGCACGGCTGGCGAAAGGGCCAGAGCTCTGGCAATGCACAGGCGCTGCTGCTGGCCGCCGGACAGTGCCAGCGCCGGCGAATCGAGACGATCCTTGACCTCATCCCAAAGCCCCACGCCTTGAAGGACGGTCTCGGTCGTGTGGGCGATCTGCACAGGGTCCCGTAATCCATGTTCGCGCAGCGGGAATGAGAGATTGTTTTGAATCGACAGGGGGAAGGGATTTGGTTTCTGGAAGATCATGCCAACGAGCCGGCGAAGGCGGATGACGTCGGTTTGGGGCGCCAGTACATCCAAGTTTTCTATGCGGATTTCACCGGTCACGCGACATCCAGGGATGAGGTCGGTCAGACGGTTCAGTGCAGTGAGAAAACTTGTTTTGCCGCAACCGGATGGGCCGACTAGGGCCGTGATTCCTCCCGGGCCGATCGACAGTGTCACATCCTGGAATGCCGGCCGGTCACCATAGTGGAGACTCAGATTGTTGACATGGATCAGTGGAGCCGGGACGGCGGCGGACGGCTGCTCGTCCGTTGGATACAGCGGATGCGGCTTGGTATGGACATCAGCTGGTCTCATACCGTGACAATCCGGCGATGGAGACCGCGTTCAGCCAGCCAGGCCGCCGTTCCGTTGATGGCCAGCAACAAGATGACCAGCACCAGGGTCGATGCATAGGCATTGGCGTCGCCACCGGAGACATTCATGGAAAGATCGAAGATATGGATGGACAAAGCTCGGCCGGAATCGAGCAGCGACTCCGGCATCCGATCCACATATCCACTGGTGAAAATCAAGGCGGCGGTCTCTGCGATTGCCCGTCCAATCCCAAGGATCAGGCCTACCAACAGACCGGGGACGGCTGCCGGCAGCAACAGATGAACGAGGGTCGTGGTCCGGGACAGCCCCAGCGCGGCGGCGGAAAGTCGGTAATTGGCGGGCACCGCGCGAAACCCTTCCTCTGTGGACCGGATCAAAATCGGCAGGACCATGCAGGCCAAGGTCAATCCGCCGGACAGGATCGAGAAGCCGAGTCCCAGCGTTTTGCAAAAGAAAGCATTGCCGAACAGGCCGAAGACGATTGATGGCACTCCGGCCAACACGTCGAGGCTTCGCCTGGTCATCCGTCCGAACAGACTGTGATCTGAAGTGAATTCAGCAAGGAGGATAGCGGTGCCGACACCGATGGGGAGGGATACGGTCAGACAAACGCCAAGAATTAAGAGTGTCGAAACCAGAATCGGGCCGATCCCGCCCCGGCGCCCGGCACTTTCGGGTGAAGTAGTCAGAAACGTCCAGGAGAGATGGCTCAGGCCGTGCCACACAATGTCGCCTAACAGCCAGCAGAAGGTGGCGGTGACAAGCGCCGCCGTCCCCCAGACGAGAATGGAGGCAAGCCATTCGCGAGCCTGATGGGTTGGACTCGAGGCCTCAGCCATAGATTCTCCCGCGGCTGATCCATTCGGCGGCCATCGTCAAGGCGGCGATCATGGTCATCAAGACGAGTCCACTGACGAAGAGGGCGGCGCGATGGTCGCCGAGCGCATAGGACATTTCCAGCGCGATATTGGCGGTCAGCGTCCGGATCGGATCGAAGAAGCTGGACGGTGTCTGCACGACATTCCCACAGACCATTAAGATTGCCATCGTTTCGCCGATGGCTCGGCCGGTTTCCAGGATCACCCCGGTGAACAGTCCAGATTTTGCTGTGGGAAACACCACGCCTCGGATCGTCGCCCATCGTGGCAGTCCCAAGGCTGCCGCCCCGCGCAGATAGTGCTGCGGTACATTGGCGAGACTGGCATCAGCCATCAGTGCGATCGTGGGGAGGATCATGATCGTGAGGATTAGAATGCCCGACAAGAGACTAGGGCCGGGCGGGTGAATCTCTCCAATCAAAGGTACTAGCACGACCAGCCCCCAGAATCCGTAGACGACGGAGGGAATACCTGCGAGCAACTCGATCAGGCGCCGATAGGGACGGGTAAGAATGGGCGGCGCGTAGTAATGGCAAAAGATGGCGGAGAGAATGCCCAAGGGGGTGGCGATCAACACAGAGCCAGCCATCGTGAATAGGGTGCCCCATAACATCGGAGTTAGGTTGTAAAAACCCTCGGCCGGATGCCAGGACGGATCGGTAAAGAATCGTTCGAGGCCGACGTGAGAGAGAACAGGAAGGGTTTCCGCAATCAGAAAAACGACGATGAACACGACGACCAGGCCTGCGATAGCTGCGAGGCCGCGCAGGAGCCAGCAGAGAAGGTCGTCAGTCGGCCAACGGTACAAAATATTGCTGTGCGATGATGTCATAGGCTGCTTTGGATTGCGCGTACTCGATAAAGGCTTTGGCTAATCCTGTCGGTGCAGTTCGCGTCACAATGTGTAACGGACGGGAGATAGGGAAGGTGTCGTTCTGCACGGATTTTGTCGAAGCAGGCACTCCGTCGATCGGGAGTAGGGTGATCCGTACTCCTTGCGATTCGTTGTATTCGGCCGTTCCGATGGAGACGTACCCAATAGCGTGTCGATTTCCCGCGACAATCTTGATGCCTTGTTCATTGTCGCCGATCACCACGTGCGGTTTGATGTCCGTATTCTTCAATTTGAAATAGTGCAGAAAGACTTCCAACGTGGACCGTCCCTCCGCCTTGCTCACGACGGTAATGGCCGCCTCCTTCCCGCCGACTTCTTTCCAATTGGTGATCTTGCCGGTATAGATGGCGATGATCTGTTCGTCTGTGAGCGCTCGGATGGGATTATCCTTGTGCACAAGGATGCCGACGCCGTCGCTGGCGACCGCAAAGGCATGCAGATCTTTCTCATCGTCTTTCATCGCGCGTGAGACCATGCCGATATCGGCAAGACCCTGCCGGACGTCCGCGACGCCGCGGGAGGAGCCGCCGGTCTGTACATCCACACGCACTTTCGGGTTGAGACTCTCAAAGCGTTTGCCGATCTCGGCGATCAAGGGCGCGAGGGTGCTGGCACCAGTCACCACGAGTTTGCCTGACAGTTGGTCGGGGGCTGTTGTCTGGGCCGCCGAGGTTCCTGACCACCCAAACAGGGGCAGCATGAGAAACACAGGGAGTAAGTTGCCGACCTTCAGTCGGCAGGCGTCAAGAAAACTATATATTGAGGCATCTCCATATCTTCGATTGAGATCGTTCATCACGTGATGGTTCCACCGCACGATGATCCGGAGCCGGCCGTACAGCCATAACAATGATTGCGTGTGACGATCCGGCGACGGTGAAGCTGCGCCGCATCAAAATCGCGGATATGCGAGGGTGCTCCGTGGTCGACCGGGAGTTCTAACATCTGGTTGAAATCACAATCGTAGAGACGGCCGTCCCAGCCAACCGACAGGGTATGATGGCACATAACTCCGGCGGCGGCATCAGAATTGAAGGCATTGGCCAGGCGTGTCATGTACTGGTCATAGTTGCCGCTCTCGATGAGGAAGTCTAGAAATCGGCTGATCGGCATGTTGGTGATCGTGTAGAGCCGGTTAAATTCGATGCCGTACCGCGCGCGGAGTTCTTTCTTGAACTGCGCTTCAAGGCTTTCTTGTTTCGGTGGTAGGAACGCACCGACTGGATTGTGGACCAGGTTCAACAGCAAGCTACTGTTTGGCCGGCCATAGCCGAAGCGGTTCAAGAGGTGAAGCGCCTCGAGCGATTTCTCGAACATCCCCTCACCGCGCTGCGCATCCGTCTGGCTGGCTTGAAATGACGGGAGCGATGCGATGATCTCAACGTGATGGTGGGCCAGAAACTCGGCCAAGTCAGCCTGCGACGGCAGTAATAGGACCGACAGGTTGCAGCGATCCATGACATGCCGATCGAGCGCACGGGCCTGTTCGACCAGCCAGCGAAACTGCGCGTTGAGTTCCGGTGCGCCACCCGTGATATCGATGGTCGGAATGTCTGTGTTGGCCAAAGCCTGTATACAGTATTTGGCCGTTTCCAACGACATGGTTTCGAGACGATCGGGCCCGGCATCCACGTGACAGTGACGGCACGTCTGATTGCAGAGTTTTCCGACATTGATCTGAAAAACTGTGATCCCTGTGGCCCGGAGTGGCCCAAGGCTGGCTTGTTCCAGTCGTGTCTCAAAAGGGAGCAGTCGGGCGGAGTCGGCTAGTACTTTGAGTTGTTCGGAGGGGGCGGCGAGAGAACTCTGTCGTCCCAGTAGAGTCAGCGGCATTGCCGTGCTCGCGTCGCCATCGACGCTCCCATCAGGAGTGGACCATCGTCAGTGCACGAGACTTTGCTGTGGCCAACACTGATTCGGGAAAGCGCAGCTCGCAGCAGCCGAAATTAAGCGCCTTCCCTTGCCGGTGGGTCAGCGCCCGCTGCACGACTGGCGTGATGCGATAACAGACCTGTTTCCCGTCTCGTATCCCTTCCGCGATACCAGAATCCCGCAGGATGCGCAGATGGTGTGACACGTGAGGCTGCGTGCAGCCCAGTTCACGCGCCAGGTCCGTCACGCATTTCTCCTCATCCAGCAGGGACTCCAGTATGCGCAACCTGGTGGTATCCGCCAGCGACTTTAAGATGGTCACGCATCGGCGCGAACTCAAGAGATCACGTTCAGCCACGGACTTCATTAGCAACAGTCTCCGTCGGGCGCGCAGGTGACGGCCGCGCCATGAACCTGTTGTCCCGCCCGATTGAGAATCGTGAAATGGCGTGCGTAGCCCTCGGTTTCCAGCACGTCCAGGGTTTTGGAACAAATCTCCAGCGGTTCTCCCCGTCGGTAGACATGGTTGTCGTCATCCGCCGCCTCCATGAACGGGCCGGCGAGCAGCGCATAGTGGCCTCGCCAGGTGCAGGGAGCTTGGGCAGGAAACACAGCAGTCCATCGCGGATCGTTATTGTCGAGCCAGACCGGGCTGGCCGTCAAAATGAAATGATCAGCGTATGGAGGGGAATTTAGCAACAGGACGTCCTCCAAGCCGATCGGCTGCGGGATACCGCGCTGATAGGTTGTGCCTCGTTCGTCCACAACACGGTTGAAGGGCCCTCGAAGGATGGCATAGCGAACAGGTGAGGGATCAGTAACCGGGGGGAGCTTGTAGCCGGTCAAGGTGACGGAAAAGAAATGAACGCCGTCGATCACTTGCCAGGGGGAGGACTTGATCAGATGAATACCCAGGAAACCTGCGTCAGTCATGCCCGCGAGGTAGACTGTCAGGGTTAATGCACCGGAGAGGCAGTCCCCCCACTTCTCCGTATCGTGCACGAGATATTGCGGGACGGTCTGGTCCGTGACTATATCCGAAATCGTGAACCGCCCGCCTGGTTTGGCCACGCGAAACATTTCACGGAAAACCTTGCGTTTGTCCGGAGCCAGATTGATCACACAGTTTGAGATGATCAGATCGATCGTGCCATCCTCGACCGGCATCGCATCCGCCAGGCCTTTGCGGAACTCAACGTTGGACGCGGGATAGCCAAGATTCGTAGCCACGACCGCGGCGTTTCTCTGTGCGATATCCAACATGGTGTCTGTTATATCGATGCCAATCACGTGACCATCTTGGCCAACGAGCCGTGAGGCTTCGAAACAGTCGATCCCGCCACCAGATCCGATATCGAGAACAGTTTCGCCGGGACGAACCGTCTGCAAGCCGGCCGGCGTGCCGCATCCGTAAGAGATCTTCAGCACTTCATCGGGAATGAACGATTTGAGCTGCGCCATGTCGTAGCTCGTGGGACAGCACATCTGCTCTCCGCTGTTGGCGGCTTTGGCGTATCGGTCACTAACTTTGTGGGTGATTTCATCAGTAGGCATGGCCGGCCTCACGGTAGTATCAGTAATGGTATGGAGCTAACCCTATGTATCAATCCGGCCCCTGCCGGGTCAACTGGTATCTGGCAGGATGGCGCGGGCCAAGGCGCAATGGCTCACGGCTGATGGCGTGTAGTCTGTTCAAGAAGGGAAATCGTACAGCAGTTTGGATGAGAAAAGGGTGGAGGCAGAAGGGTTTGAAGAGGGACGAGGGGCGTACCCCGAAGGAATCACTCGGAGATCATACAGTATGGTGCAGAACAGCTGTTCCAACCGTTCGTATCGCTTGGTACGAGAACAGGTGCGCTGGGGGATAGTGTAAGTGGAGGTGTCACACTGGTTATGACTTCCATTGATCATGACACAGTGCAAATCGGAGAGCTTCATCTGCAGGTCTTCAAAGGAATTCTCTTGCATCGGGAGATTCGGGTAGTCCTGCAGATAGCCGTGCCACTGGCCGTCCTTTTTCCATATGATGTACTTCGCCGCGCGCAATGCAGCAGAGCACGTTCTTCGTCGTGGTCCATGCCGAGATCCATTACCGCTTGCCGGGCTGGTATGGAGAGACGCTGACCGTTGAAGTGACGGTGCCTGACGTAACCCCAACCTCATTCACATTTGTTCATGTGCTGCGAGAGAAGGTTAGCGGCCGGGTTGTAGTTATGAGCTCGGCCCGCCTTGCAGCGATGGATGTCAACAGCAAGGTGAAACGTATGGACAAGACACTCGTTGGCGCAATGCAATTTCCGCCACAGTCTTCTTGACAGTCACCACACGCGCTTCATAACATCTGCATGTGGGAATCAGTGCTGCGGCATGCAGCGTTGCGGTTCAACAATACATGGAAAGGAATCAGCCTATGAGTGGAAGTGCAGCCATCCCCGGATATACGGCAGGGACCCCTGCTGTGGCAAAATCTCCAGTGACGCTCGCCGAATTTGAGTTGATGAAAAACAGTGCCTTGTTCGGAGACGAGGACGTCAAGGCCCTGCGTCAATCGCACGATGTGGTGAAGGATCAGGTTGAAGCCATCCTCGACGTCTGGTACGGGTTCGTAGGTTCTCAACCGCAGCTGCTCGCGTCATTCCTCGGGAAGAGCGACGGCAAGCCGCTGGGTGACTATCTGGGCGGAGTCCGCAAGCGCTTCGGTCAGTGGATTCTCGACACGGCCAAGGCCGAGTACGATCAGAAGTGGCTCGACTATCAGCACGAGATCGGCCTCCGCCATCATCGTACCAAGAAGAATCAGACCGACAGCGCTGCTGCCTCGGCGGCCATCGTGCCGTTCCGCGACCTGTTTGCCCTCATCTTCCCAGTGACCTTTACGCTGAAGCCCTTCCTCGCCAAGAAGGGGCACAAGGCCGAGGAAGTCGATAGGATGTATAACGCGTGGGTGAAGTCCTGTCTACTCCAGCTCACGCTCTGGAGTCATCCCTACGTGAAAACCGGTGACTTCTAACCGCGCGTGACACGATTCACGGGGACATTCTGAAAAGTACCCGCTTCCCGCGGCGAAACTCAGAATGTCCCTATTTCTTAGCTTCGCTGATGACTTCGCTCTAACATTGTCGTGATAATGGATCGCAGGAAGGTGTTGACCACATCGGAAGAATGAAAGACCGCAGCGACATTCGGACCGAGGATGATTGGACGGCACCTTTCTCCATGCGAGGCGCGAAGCGGTTTGGTTTGGCCTTCGCATAGTCAAAACGGTATTCAACACGCATATGGTCTTTAAATTTGTGAGCACTCCTGTCGCTGACTTGACCGTCACCGACACGCCAGCCTTGGCGCAAAGGCCTACAAGATAGTCGAGCGACAGGTTGTCCACGTTGTTACACACGATTTCGGAGATGCGCGGTTGCACTACTCCGAGCCATTTGGCCGCGTGCCGCTGAGTCACTTTCTCACGGTCGATCCATTTCCCTATTGCCTCGACAATCTCGCACCATAGCAGCAGCACAGCCGCTTCGTGTGGAGTAAACCCCAAATGAAGAAACACATTGCCACTGGTTCGGGCCGAGCGCATATCTGCTTTCTTCATGACGCCTCCGAATGTAAGTTCCCTTATCAATGCGCCAC
>VGXB01000019.1 GCA_016873515.1 Nitrospira sp. | reverse complement strand
TCTCTTATTCCAAGCCCGTGCGCCGTGTCGCCTGATTGATACGCTACTCCCCATCCACCGTACTTCCACCGGGAATCTGGCTGCTCGCTGATCCCGAGCGTGCGGCAGGCGTCCCGCACAGGCCAGCCGTGGTCAGTCTCTCCGTGCGCAATTGCCCGGACCGGTCAGAGGCAATTGTCGGTGGGAGCATTGATGTCGGACGAGCCACTAACCTTGGTTGTGACGCAAGACGAAAAGGGTCGGTGCCTTGATCGATGAAATGGGCGGCACGATTCGCGCCTCTCATGAATGGGCCGAATCGCGTTTGACTATAACTGACTTCGTGTGCATGTGGAGCTGGATGAAGTGCTGAGGTAAGCTGAGTTGCACCGTTTGCTTCTCGACGCAATGAAGTATACAACCATGCTGCAGATCATGAAGAGATTGAACGGCTGCTGGGTGGGCAAGTAAGGAGATAACAGGAGGGCATCCGCGCGGACGATCACCAGAATACTAGTCGGAGACAGGCCAGCGACCCGGCATTAACAGTGTCATAGCCGCCGCGACAATCCCCAGCATTTGGGGCGACTCCGAAGTCCTTGGGATTCTCGATGGGTTCAACTGGTTCATGGACGGAAGCACCAGTAACGTGCGGTTGCGTTTGATTGAAGACGTCAGCCGGCTCCACTTTCGCGGTGGTTCGTGTCTTGGCACGTCGTGGGCCAATCCGACCAAGAAAGCTGAGCACCCGGAGCGCGTGCTCTCCGCGCTGATCAACCTCGGTGTGACGCGTCTCGTGACGATTGGTGGAGGTGATACCGCTTTTCCCGTGCTCAAACTGAAAGAGCGGGGGGTCGGACGCATTCAGGTCGTCCATGTACCAGAGACGATCGACAATGACCTCAACTTGCCCAACGGGATTTCCACTTTCGGGTTTCAGGCCGTGCGGCATGTCGGTGTGGAGCTCATCAAGAATCTCATGGTCGATGCCCACCCCACCTCGCGCTGATATTGCGCCGTGACGATGGGACGCAAAGCGGGCCATCGGGCGTTTGGCATAGGGAAAGCCGCAGGAGCCACGTTGACCGTGATCCCCGAAGAATTCGCGGGGCGGCCCGTCAGACTGAAGCGGTTGGTGGATCTGCTGGTCGGTGCCGTGATCAAGCGCTTCCGCCACGGCCACACCGACGGGGTGGCTGTGCTGGCGGAAGGGCTGATCGAAATCTTGGACCCGCAAGACCTGGGAGGGCTGGAGCAGGTCGCGCGAGACGAGCACGGCCACTTGCGTTTGTCGGGGGTGGATCTGGGGGGCGTTGCTCAGGCGGGAAGTGATGAAGGAACTCAACGCCCTTGAGTGCTCCGTCTCGATCGTCGCCAAAGACATCGGCTACGAATTGCGCTGCGCGGACCCGATTCCGTTCAAGCAAATGGTGGACGCCACTACCGAGCGCACCAAGGTCCGTATGGTGGACGTCGGTTCCCAGTTCTATGACATTGCCCGGCGATTTATGATTCGACTCACGCAAGGAGACCTTGACGATCCGATCATGCTGAGCTGTTGTGCCGTGGTCGCCGGCCTGTCGTCGAAATCGTTCCACGAGCGATTTGCCGGGATAGTTGGCCCGGCCCCGATTTAATATCAATAGAGGAAAGGATGCGCACCATGAAAGTGTTGGCAGCGACAGATGGATCGAAGTATGGCCGATGGGCGATCGAATGGCCGGCGCTGATTCCGTTCACCGTCAGGCCGGTCGTCCGGGTACTACATGTCGTGGACACCGCGGGCTTGCGCGCGCCGTTCCTGATTCAGCCCATGATCGTGGCCACGAAAAAGTATCTCCAAGCGGAGATCAAACGGATGGAAACGAGCGCAAAAGCGACGAAGAAAGAGGCCGAAAACGCGTTGCGAGAATCCGGATTGGGCGGGACAGTCGTGGTGGATCGGGGTGGGGTCACGGCGACACTCATGAAACACACCAAACGTGGCGTTACTCTCCTGTCGATCGGGTCGCGCGGGTTGGATGCGCTGGATCGTTTCATGCTCGGGAGCATGTCGAATTACGCGATGCATCATGCGCCCTGTTCCGTTTTGGTGGTGAAAGAGGCGCCCCGTCCTGTGCGCCGCATCTTGTTGGCAATCGATGGCTCGCCGGCATCGGACAAGGCGGTGCGGTTTCTGTTGCGAACCATGAATCCAGTTCCCAATGGTCCCGACTGCGAGCCGATCATGGTCACTGTGGCGCATGTGGTGCCGTACTTCAAATATCCAGAGTTGCAGGAACCAGGGAAAGCGTTGGTGAAACGCTACGTGGACAAAGTGGCGAAGGCCGGATTTCAGGTGCAGGAATCCATGCGGGTGGGAAAGCCAGCCGACGAGATTCTCACGGAAGCAAAACAGAAGAAGGTTGATCTGCTCGTCACCGGCGCCAAAGGCTTGGGGGCGATCGGTCGTGCGTTGCTCGGTAGCGTGTCCACGCGCGTGGTCCAACATGCCACCTGTTCCGTTCTCGTTGCTCGATAAGCGACCAGAATGTCTCTGAAAGAGCGTGAACTGCCCCGAGGGTAGCCGGTTTGTCCACGGCTGGGCCCAATTAGATCGATACCCATCTGCAATAATTGGCACCAACTGCATACGATGGACAGATTCAAGACCCAAGGCGACCCTTCTCTCCATTGCCAATAAAAAGGGAAGTGGAGGGCGGAGGGGGAAGGCTTGACGAGTGAAAATGGGAGGAATATTCTACACACTTTTTCGTTCGTCACCGTGCGTAGTAGTTTGTGAGGGTACTATGACTCCTGCGGAAAAGATTGAGCAAGAACCCCTTCCTGATCGGTTGGTCACGGGGCTTTCGAAAATTGGGCTGGCGATGAAGAGCCGAACCTGGCGAAGACAGGGGCGCAAAGGGGTCGGCCCTTTGCAGGTGCAGGTGTTGCGCTATCTTAAGACGTGTCACAATCAGGCGGCCACCGTCTCGACGATTGCGCGAGAATTGACGGTTAAGCTGCCCACGGCGTCCGAGGTGATTCGGACACTGGCGGAGAAACAGCTTGTGCGCCGGCGTCAGGAGCAGCCGGACCAGCGCATTGTGATGGTGCACCTGACCGCCTTGGGCGCCAAAGCGGCACGGGTGGAGGATGGGTGGCCTGAGTTGCTGGCGGCAGTCACGCAGCAGCTGCCAGTTAAAGAACAGATCGGTCTGTTGACTGCCCTGACGAAACTCATTCGTACGTTGCAGCAGAAAGGAGAGATTCCGATCGCCCGCATGTGCGTCTCGTGCCAGCATTTCGTGCCAAACGCGCATAAGCGTGGAGACCAGCCGCACCACTGCCGGTACTTCGATGCCCCCTTCAATGATCAGGCCGTTCGCCTCGATTGCCAGGAATATGTGGAAGTGCTCAAAACCAAGATGAAGAGTGCCTGAGGGATTCGTTCAGCTCCGGGCTCTCGCTAGTGCTCTAACAGACCAGGCATTGTCTTCGACGAGGGTTGCTGAGGCGGACGCGGAGTTGTTGCTACGATGAGGATCGTTCCGCTTGTCCGACATACAGAGCTTGATCTGCTTCGATCCTAGAGAACAAGTCATCCAGGGCCAGTTGGAGTGCCGCTTCGATCGGATCGCGATCCGAAGCAGTCACCCATCGCACCATCGATCCTGTCACAGTATGTTCGGCAACATAGGTTTTCACTGGCTGGTCTTCCTGGCTCATCTCCCCCTGTAATCGCATGTGATAGTGATAACGGCCCTGGCGGGAGGTCAGCGCCAGCTTCGAGGTGATGTGAAGTCTCCAGTCGGCGGATTCCAGAGAGACTGACCTGAATGTGCCCCGCTGCTGCGCATAGCGACGGATCGCCTGGTTGAGGTTGTGAGTCGGCCACTCGAGGAAGATAATTCCTGGCCGGTGGTCCGCACCCTCCAGGGCAAGATCACTGACAGTCAGCTGGAGCGAATGGGGAATTGTCGTTGAGGCCAAGCTCGTCGAACGAGGATTCACCTCGATTCGATGCACGCATCCTGAAGATAGGATCAAGATGAGTAGGAGAAGTCGAACAGACATGGGGTTTTTGAAAGGGATCATGACGACAACAGGACTGACCGGTCCGATGGGGGTGCAGTCTAGCACAGGTGGTCGAGAAAAACCCTTGAACCGGTCAGGATAGCTGCGTTATCTTAGCAGCGTGTGAGCGTGACCGAGGACCTTCTCCGCAGGCCGATATCGTTTGAACAACGAGGGGGATGAATATGAAAAACCATTTGAAGGGAACGAAGAGCCACGACAATCTAAAGCATGCCTTTGCGGGCGAATCGCAGGCCAACCGCCGGTATCTCTACTTTGCGCGGCGCGCCGACATCGAAGGCTATCCCGATGTGGGCGGATTGTTCCGTGATACGTCCGAAGCTGAAACCGGCCATGCGTTCGGCCACTTGGACTTCTTGAAAGAGGTTGGCGATCCGGCCACCGGAAGCCCGATCGGCAACACCGATGCGAATCTGAAGGCGGCCATCGAGGGCGAGACCTATGAGTACACGCAGATGTATCCGGGTATGGCCAAGACGGCCCGCGAGGAAGGGTTCCCTGAACTGGCCGAATGGTTTGAAACGCTGGCGAAGGCCGAGCGGTCCCATGCCAATCGGTTCCAGAAGGGGCTGGATGGTCTGAGGCAGAGTTAACGGCCTGTCGCGTTCAGCTGTTGGTGCGAAGACAACGGTCTTCACGGCTGGCGGCTGAACGTTTGTGTCAGCCCGCCCATGAAGCACCTTAACCTCATCAAGCCCATCGATCCTGTTCAGCTGGAAAAAGACACGTTGCGGATCTACGAGATCTGTGACGGCTGCCGCCGCTGTTTCAATCTCTGTCCGTCGTTCAATACCCTGCTCGACCGAATCGACGCTTACGAGGGCGAAATCGCCAAGCTGTCGCCCGCCGACCATCATCGCGTCGTCGATGAGTGTTACTACTGTAAACTCTGTTTCAACCACTGTCCCTACACCCCACCCCATCAGTACGCGATCGATTTTCCCCGCTTAATGGTGGCGTGGAAAAAGCGTCTGGCGGAGGAGCGTGGGATCCGTTGGCGCGATCGGTTCCTGATTATGACAGATGCGATCGGGAAACTCGGCAGCGCGACAGCGTCGCTGACCAATGGACTGTTGAAGAATAGCCTGATTCGCCGGCTGATGGAATTGGTTGTAGGCGTGCACCGAGACCGGCAAATGCTGCATTTTTCCGGCGACACGTTCACCCGCTGGTTCACCCGGCATGTGCCGGCGAAACGGGCCGAGCCGCCGATCCGGAAAGTCGCACTCTTTGCCAGTTGCCTGGTGAACTATCAGATGACAGATATCGGGAAGGCGACAGTCCAGGTACTGGAGAAAAACGGCATCGACGTGGTGGTGCCGGAGCAACGCTGCTGTGGTATGCCACAGTTCGATGTCGGTGGTACGCAGGTGATCCAGGAGGCGGCGAAGGCCAACGTGGCGTCGCTGCATCCGTGGGTCGCACAGGGCTATGACGTCGTGGTGCCCACAGCGAGCTGCAGTTTGATGCTCAAGCGCGAATATCCGGAGCTCCAGTCTGACGACATGACGAAGCAGGTTGCCGATCGGACGTTCGACGTCTGCGAATATCTGATGGCGATGAAGAAGGTGGGGCAGCTGGCGACCGATTTCACGGCGCCTCCAGGACGTGTGGCCTATCAGATTCCTTGTCACCTGCGGGATCAGAACATTGGATTCAAATCGAAGGAATTGATGGAGTGTGCCGGGGCGCAGGTGAATGTGATTGAGCACTGTTCCGGCCATGATGGATCGTGGTCGGCCAAGACGGAATTTTTCACGCTGTCCATGAAGATTGCGGCCAAGGCCGTCCGTGCGATCGAACAGGCTCCGGCGGATCTCGTGGCATCGGATTGCCCTTTGGCTGGATTGCAATTGGATCAGGCCGGGGCGTCGGCTCATGTGGGTGGCAAGGCAACTCGCCATCCGATTCAGATTGTTCGCGATGCCTACGGACTGCCTTCTTCCGGCTCGTAGTGCGTGATGCGGAGGAAATATGATGAAACGACTGGTACGAGAAGATTTACTGTCCATGCAGGAGTATGAACGGGAACGGGAGGCTTTTCGCTCCCGGATTGTCGAGCTGAAACGGAAGCGGAGAATTTCCGTCGGCCCGTTGATCACCGTGGTTTTTGAAAATCGAGAGACCTTGCTCTTTCAGGTACAAGAGATGATCCGGGTTGAACGTATCGTTGATCAGGCCAAAGTCCAAGACGAGTTGGACGTGTACAATGACCTGTTACCCGGGCCGAATGAATTGAGTGCGACACTCTTGATCGAGATTACCGAAGAATCGAAGATGAAGGAGTCGCTGGACCGGTTTATGGGACTCGATCGGGGCCAGACGCTGGCGATCACGGCGAACGGTGAGCAGGCGTTCGCGGAGTTCGAGGGTGGCCACAGCCATGAGACCAAAATCAGCGCCGTCCATTTCGTCCGATTCCGGCCGACAATCGCAATGAAGGAAGTCTTTGCTGATCTCCGCAAACCCGTGACGATCAGCGTGAATCACGGCGGCTATCGGGAAGATGTGCTGGTGCCTGGGAGCATGCGGGAAGAATGGCTCTCTGATTTGAGCCCGCAATCGCTCAAATCGGAATGTTGAATCAAGGCCCTGCCCGGCGATGCTCTGAACTTTGCAACTTGACCCATGATCCTTGAATCGTATGGCATCTGTCTTACTGAATAAGCGCATCGAGTTTTCCTCCTCTCATCGGTATTTCAAGCCGGAATGGGATGAGGCGAAGAACCGCGCGGTCTTCGGCCTTTGCTACAACCCGCCTGCCCATGGGCATAACTATATGCTCGAAGTCACCGTGTCCGGTGAGATCGATCCCAAGACCGGCATGGTCGTCAACCTATTTGACCTCAAGCGAGTCCTCCTCGAAGTTCTGGAGGAATTCGACCACAAGAATCTCAACCTCGACATGCCATATTTCAAGGACCGGATTCCTACTTCGGAGAATTTCGCGTGTCTGCTTTTTGGGAAACTATCGCTGCAGCGGGGTATCGGCATCTTGCACACCATCCGTCTCTGTGAGGATGAAGATCTCTACACTGAAGTGACGGCGTCGGAGGGCCTGACCGTGGCTTCCGTGACGAGGCGCTACTCTTTTACGGGGGTCCAAGAGGGGAACCAAGGCCACACTCGGGATCTTTTTGTGACCGTTCATGGCCGGATCGATCCGGTCACTGGCATGGTGACCGATATTGGCGTGTTGGACCAGCTCGTGCACGAGCAGATTGTGAAACCATTCGATCGGCAGGATTTAAGACAGGTGCTCAGCGTGCCGGCCGTCAGCGGGGAATTCCTCACCAAGGCTATCTGGGCCCGTCTCGTCAATCGCGTCTCAGGTGGCACGCTACGACACATCCGCCTCGAGCAAACCCGCGACCTCTCGTTCGACTACGCCGGATAAACGGCGCACCGTTCACCGCTCCATTAAATTGGAATTTAGTGTTGTCGTTGGGCGCCTGTCCCTGTGGACAAAACATAGACAGTTATCGTGCTCTCGCTTTCTTAAAGGAGTCCACTCTGTATGTTAGGGTCGGGCCGAAAGGAGAGCCGCATGCCACGTCTGCGTCACACGGTCGAACAGATGAGCGTCGACGGGGGTGGATGGAAACAGAGGGCTCTTCACCTCGTGATTCTTCCGATGCCTGGGATATGCAACGCAACGCGCGTATGCGAAGGCTGCAATCGCACGGGGCGTGCACGTTCTGTGTGGAGAGTGTGGAGGGGGGGCGGAGGCGAGTTCGGGGTTGACCAGTCCGTGGATGGTCTAGCCGTTCGGTATTCGATCGAGTTCAGCGGCGATCTTGAATTCCTCGACGATCTGTAATGGGCTGACTGGAGCCGAGAAGGGCACTTGCTCGTTGCCACGCGATCGGGACAGTTACAGATACGAAACCTTAGCGAGGACAGTCCTCAGATTCTCTTCGAAGCTGACCACTCGAATCTTGACCCCTATCTTACACCAGCCTCAGCTTGGGCACGGGCTTGGTAGCTTCAGCTCAAGATCCAGCCGATGGCCCTTTATTTTCTGTCCCCGGGCTTAAGCGGGGTAAAGCGGGCAGAAAATAGGCGTTCTGGTCCGGTAATTTGAGGAAGACCAGGATTCCGGTGTCCGAGGTGAGAGTAAACGTACCGGTCCCCTTCAGGGTGTTTTCACCAGACGAGGTCAGCTCGACTTGAAGCGTGGCTTTTTCAAATCCCTGCTGGATGACGGCCTTGGCTCTCGCTCCATCAGAAGGGATGGCCTTGTCGGACTGATCCGCTACATAGAGGATCAGCTCTCCGTCTTTGGCGACCAGCTCCAGGTGGTATGGCCCTACGGCCAGCGATTGCCCGCCATGAAATGGCTTTCATGGGCTCGGTGTGTTTCTTGGAATGGGCTCCGACCGGTACCACCACGAGCAACGTTGCACAGAAGGCCACAGGACTCAGTAGCTGTTTCATAATCCGGCCTCAGAACAATTCAGCAACATCATTCTCAAAGAGACGGATGCTCACTTTCAATGTTTCGGCGAATGGTGGTGATGATGGTGTTCGTCTCCGCCTGATTTTGACGCATCCTCACGTGCCTTCTCGGTTGGGTCTGACTTTGGTTTCAGCGGTATGAAGCGGGCGGCGTAGCCGTCCTGATTCGGCAATTTCATGAAGACGATGACCACCGTGTTCGGCGTGAGCGCAAACGCTCCGGATCCCTTGAACACATTGTCTCCCACCGGATGTAAATACACTTGTGTCTTGGTCGGCCCTGTCTCAATGGTCGCTTTCGTCAATCCGCCTTCCACGCTGATCTTGTTGTCCGCATGGTCTGTCACATAGACCATCAGTTGCCCGTCTTGAGCTACGAGCTCCAGATGAAACGGTCCAGTCATGCGGAGTTGCCCACCATGCGGGGCCCGGACTGCTTCAAAATATTCATCCGTATGCGCCCAAGCCGACGTTGTGAGGACTACTAGAGAGAAGAAAATGACAGCAGCTATCGTCATGCGCATGCGAACACTCGATGTTTCATCAATACTGTAACATAAATAGTTATTCGGTGGATGGATTTATAGGTCGAATGTTGGTGATGCTCAGTATGGAGCGTGTTGAGACGGTGTCCTATTTCAAGAGATAGTCTGAAATCAGCGCGACAAGTTCGGCAGGCTCGACGACTCCTTCACGGGTGAGGAGCAATTTGCCGTTGGCAAAAAAATGGGTGGTGGGATAGGTCTCAAACGTATGGGTCTTTTTGATCTCACGGCAGCGGCCAGGTATGTGCATCTTGGCCTTGCCGACTTTGAGATCCGGAAACTTCTGGGCGATTTCTTCGAGGATAAGATCGTAAGTTTTGCAAGGCTCGCAGGTGGCGAGCCCATAGGCGACGACGGCACCGGCGCTATCGGTGAATTCCTTGTAGTTGGCGTCGCTGATGTCTTGAACGGTGCTCACTGCCAGTGCTGAGAGGTGAGTGCTGAGGACTGAGTTTCGGATCCACTCAGCCCTCAGTCCTCGTTGCTCAGTCCTTCATCTTACGACAACTTCGAGAGTGCCGAAAGGATATCTTTATCCTCGCGTGCTGTCTTGATTTCCTGGACTTTCACATAGGCGACCCTACCGTCTTTGCCCACGATCACGGTCGCACGCTTGGAACAGTTCAGCGGCTCGAAGTAGAGGCCATAGGCCTTTGCGGTCGTCCGGTGCACATCGGACAACAGGCGATGCTTCAGGTCGAGCGAATCGGCCCAAGCCTTGTGTGAAAAAAAGCTGTCGCAGCTGACGCCGAACAATTCCGCATTCGCGCCCTGAAACTTGGGAAAGTCATCAGTCAAACATTTGTTTTCACCCTGACACACCGGGCTCCAGTCCAGCGGATAGAAGCAGAGTACGACGTTCTGTTTGCCGCGATAGTCACTCAGCTTCACGTCCTTCTGATCCTGGTCCTTCAAATTGAAATCCGGCGCTGTATCGCCGACCTTGATTTCTGCTGCTACGTCGCTCATGTCCGATCCTCCTTTGCGAATCCTGCTAGTTGTTGTCGTGACGGAGATCTTAGATTGAGAAGAGATCTCACTCCCAAAGATAAAATGTTTAACCCGCGGTCAGAAGAGTTGTCAACAGTCCGAAAGACCTAAGGAGAAGAATGTCTCATGTATGGTAGGGATAGGCAAAGTACTAGGCCCGAAGCTCGCGGAATCCCAGCATGCGCCCGGTTGGGGCTGCCGTTCGGTAATTGGCAATACGGACGGCGCGGCCGAGCATGGGGAGCAGCACTTCCGTCCCGACCTTGAGGGGCTGCCCGAGACGGAGCAGCTCGTGAGCGGATTCCGTGAGAAGTTTTTTCGCAGTGTTTTCAGGCAAACCCTTGCCTTGAAACAGTTCCAGCTCATCCAACCCAAATTTACTGAGGCCCAGTGAATAGGACCAGACCTGATCGGGTTTCGACGTGTCGTCGTGAGTGATGGTCAGATGATCGTCCAAGAGAAATCCGCTGAGGGGACAGTTTTGCCAATCCGATGGATTGAGGTAGGCGCAGGTAGTGACATCAAACGCGGTGCCTTGGGCCAACAGGGTGAGGCCGCGCGCCAGACGGGCAGCAAAGAGCACTTGGTCAGGCATCTCTCGTGAAGGCGCTACGGACGTGGCGATCGCACCCATTAGCGTATGCTCCCAAGACATTTGCTTCATAATCTCGCCCACGTGGCTTGCCGGCAGGGGCATGACGACATGTGCTGACCAGGGGCCATGCGTTGCCTGCCAGGATTCAGGAGAGCCCTCTTCGTGACGAATCGTCAGCGGACCGCCGTATTCGCGCTCGTACCAGCCGTTGAGTTCATCGGTGGACGGCGCCGTTCCCCGATAGCCGATGAAGTACAGCGGGGGGCGCTTGGCGGACGGCTTTGCGATTTTCTTTCGTATTCTCATTTGCCGGCTTTCCGAGCTTTGCGGCGGTCTTCCGGGTTGAGCAGCCGCTTCCGAAGGCGCAGGTTCTTCGGCGTGACTTCGACGAGTTCGTCGGCGCCAATGTATTCCAAGGCAAACTCCAGCGACATCTCGCGCGGCGGGGTCAAAATCAGGGCTTCATCGGAGCCGGCCGCCCGCATGTTCGTGAGTTGTTTCTGCTTGCAGACGTTCACATCCAGATCCTCGTCACGGTTGTTCTGGCCCACCACCATGCCACGATAAACCTCAACGGTCGGGCCGATGAATAGCTCGCCGCGTTCTTGCGTCATGAACAGGGCGTAGGCTGTACTGGTGCCGTCTTCGAAGGCACAGAGCGAACCGTGCGGGGAAACCAGCAGGTTTTCCTCGTGGGCCGACTCATAGGCCTTGAAGACATGGTGCATGATGATGGTACCGCGCGTTTTGGCCATGAGAATATTCTTCAATCCCATAATGCCGCGCGTCGGAATGTAATATTCCAAGTGCATCTCGCCCGCGCCGATGTCGGAATGCACTAGTTTCATGTGCCGCATTTCGCCGCGGCGTTTACCGACCTCTTCGATGACGGACCCTTGATAGACTTCTGGCACCTGGATTGACAATTCTTCGTAGGGCTCCGTGATCGTGCCGCCATCCCGATGGAGGATAACTTCCGGCTGCGATACCTGCAGTTCGTAGCCCTCGCGCCGCATCTGCTCGATCAAGACGCCAAGATGCAATTCGCCACGACCGGCGACCAGAAAGCGGTCGGCACTGTCCGTTTCACTGACACGCAATGACACGTTGGTTTCCAGTTCCTTGAAGAGCCGCTCGCGCAGGTGGCGTGATGTCAGATACTTGCCTTCGCGCCCGGCAAAGGGGCTGTTGTTTACGGAGAAAGTCATCTGGACTGTCGGCTCATCGATGGTTACGCGCGGTAGCGCCAGCGGCTTCTCAACGTCGGCGATCGTATCGCCGATGCTGACCTCGTCGAGTCCCGCTACCGCCACGATTTCACCGGCCTTCGCGTCCTCGACATCCGCTCGATCCAAACCAGAATACACCGCCAGGTCCGACACCTTGCCCGGCAGCTGATCGCCGTTCTTGCCGAGGACGAGCACGTTCTGCCTGCGGGCGATCGATCCCGATTGGATCTTACCGATGCCCATTTTCCCCTTGTAGGAGTCCTGCGCGAGGGCTAGCACGAGGATCTGGAGTGGAGCGGTGGCATTGATGGCCGGAGCGGGAATTTGTTCCAGCACCGTATCGAGCAGAGGCGTGATGTCGTTGCCTGATTTATTCACGTCGAGCGTGGCGATGCCTTTGATGGCCGAGGCATAGACAATGGGAAAATCGAGCTGTGCGTCAGTGGCACCCAGATGAACGAAAAGGTCGAAGGTGCGGTTGACGACGTCGTCGATCACGGCGTCTGGGCGGTCGATCTTGTTAATGACAACGATAGCCTTGTGTCCGAGCGCCAGGGCCTTCCGCAGGACGAAGGTCGTCTGCGGCATCGGGCCTTCCTTGGCGTCGACCAAAATGAGCACCCCATCGACCATCCGAAGCGTCCGCTCGACTTCACCGCCGAAGTCGGCGTGTCCCGGCGTATCCACGATGTTGATCTTGACGCCTTTGTAGGTGACGCTGGCATTCTTGGCCCGGATCGTGATCCCGCGCTCGCGCTCCTGGTCCATCGAGTCCATGATCCGTTCGCCCATGTCGTCGATCTTTCGATGGACGTGGGTCTGGCGGAGAATGGCATCAACCAGGGTGGTTTTCCCATGGTCGACGTGGGCGATGATGGCGATGTTCCGGATATCGTTCCGGCGGTCTTGCGGCGCGCGTAATTGTGACATAGTGGCGGTGGTTCTCTTTGTGGCAAAAAAAAGACGCCCCGACCTCGAGGCGTCGGGAGACAGTATACTCGACGCGCCGCCGCTGCACAAGCGTTGGTCTCATGCAATTGTTCCGAACGCACTTCGGAGGTAAACTTGAGTTTCCGTGGCATGCATTGTAAGGTACCTCCGCCACCCTCGCAGATCGCAAGTCACCATACAGGGACTAAGTTCGGATGCCCGGCGACAGTCGCTTTACAGAGATTCAGAAACGGCCCCTCCGGTCCTGGCCATGGCGCTGGTGGCAATTCCTCCTGGTTGGAATCTTTGCCTGTGGCATTGCCGGAACCACGACGGTGGCCGGAGTGGCCTGGTACTTTTCCAAGGATCTGCCATCGCTCGATCTGCTGCTGAATTATCAACCTAGCCTGGTGACGACCGTCTATTCGGACGACCGGCAGCCCATCGGCCAGTTTTTCATCGAGCGCCGCATGCTCACACCCCTGGCGCTGATTCCCAAGAGTCTTACCCAGGCGGTGATCGCGACGGAAGACGCACGATTTTTCGAACATTCCGGTCTGGATTATGTCGGCATTTTACGGGCGGCCTGGACCAATATCCGGCATGGCGGAGAAAAAGTCGAAGGGGCCAGCACTATTACGCAACAGCTGGCGCGGTCACTGTTTCTGTCATCGGAGCGGTCGTATGAGCGCAAGATCCGCGAGTTGATCCTGGCCTATCAGATGGAAATGGTCGTGGGGAAAGAACAGATTCTGGAAACCTATCTGAATCAGATCTACTTTGGGCAGGGGGCGTACGGGGTGGCCTCGGCCGCTCAATTGTATTTTGGGAAAAAACTGTCGGCGCTGACGCTGGCCGAGTCGGCATTTTTGGCGGGGTTGCCCAAATCGCCCAGCCGATTTTCTCCGTTCACGGCGTACGACCGTGCGAAAAATCGGCAAGAGCACGTGCTGTTTCGCATGCAGGAAGTCGGATTCATTACGCTGGCCGATCGTGATGCCGCCATTGCCGAAACGCTTATTTTCCACAGACCTAGCAGTGAACACCTGGCGGCATACTATGTCGAATATGTCCGCCAACTGCTGATGGCGAAATACGGTGAAACGATGGTCTACAAAGGTGGGTTGGACATTCAGACCACGTTGAACCTTGAAATGCAGAAAGCTGCGGAAGCCGCGTTCGCATCCGGGATCCGTGAATTGGATAAGCGACAAGGGTGGCGCGGCCCTCGGCGCACTGTAAACTTGAAGGCGCTCCAGTTGTCGAAGTTGCCAGCAAGTGACAAGCCACTCACTACGGGCGATATTGCGGAAGGCATCGTCTTGAAGGTAACGAAGGATCACTATGTGGTGCAAGTTGGGCCGATTGCGGGGATTTTGGCATTCGACGACATGGCGTGGGCCAAGCGTTTGCTCAAGGGATCCGATCCCACCATCGATTTTGTCATCAACCCCAATCTAAAGCAGCTGCTCAAACCGGGTGATGTGGTCGAGGTTGGCATCAAGAAGCTCACTAGGGACAGGATGCAGTTGACGCTCGAGCAAACTCCAATAGTGGAGGGAGGTTTGATCGCGATCGACCCCCAAAGCGGAGCCATTCGGGCTATGGTCGGGGGCGTCGATTTTTCCCGTAGCGAATACAACCGCGCAGTGCAAGCGCACCGGCAGCCCGGATCAGCCTTTAAGCCGCTCATCTATGCGACGGCGATGGGCCAAGGGTTGAGCCCTGCCACGCAGATCCTGGATGCGCCGGTAGTGTACGAACAGCAAGAAGAAGACACGATCTGGAAACCAGAAAATTACAGCCGCAAATTCCACGGCATGGTGAGTCTCCGGGATGCGCTAGCACACTCGCATAATTTGGCCACGGTGCGGTTGCTTGATAAGGTGGGGATCAAGAATGTCATCGAGTTCTCCCGCTCAGTCGGCCTGACGAGTCCATTGCAGGGCGATCTCTCATTGGGGTTAGGCTCGTCATCGGTGGGCTTGATGGAATTGACGTCGGTCTACGGGGTCTTCCTGAATCAAGGAACCAGGGTGGAGCCGTTTGCAGTGAAAACGGTAATGGATAAGACCGGAAAGGTACTCGAAGAAACTCAGCCGGATGCGCACGAGGTGATGGCGAAAGAAACGGCCTATCTGATCACCAATATGATGGAAGATGTGGTGCAGAAAGGCACCGGCCAAGCGGCGAAATCCCTCGATCGTCCGATTGCGGCCAAAACCGGTACGACCAATGATTACATCAATGCGTGGTTTATCGGAGGGACCCCCAATTTGGCGACCGGCGTGTACGTGGGGTTTGACGACCGCCGTTCGCTGGGTGAAAGCGAAACCGGCGCCCGTGCGGCGTTGCCGATTTGGATGGCGTTTATGAAGAAAGCGTTGAAACAGTTGCCCGTCGTCCCGTTTGAAATTCCGGATGGAGTGTCGTTTGTGAAGGTGGATTCATCGACGGGGCTGCTGGAATCGGAACAGGAAGGCGAAGGGCAGACGGGGGTCGTGGAGCTCTTTACCAAGGGGAGTGAGCCGACGCAAGCCGCGCATCGAGGGGTCGATCCGACGGACTTCTATAAGCTGGATCAGATTCCGGAGAGGCCGCGTGTGAGTCGTTAAGATTGGGAGTCCTGGAATTCGTCGTGCCAGGCCATCTGGATCGTTTCGAGAATCTTTTCGTTGGACTTCTTCGGATCGTCCTTGAATTCCGGTAAGGCCATGATCCAGGTATGCATATCGGTGAATCGGACGGTGAGCGGGTCGGTATCCGGGTGCTCTTCCACCAGGCGAATCGCAATCTCTTCCGCGTCCTGCCATTTCAGATCCATACTTAAACCTTTCTTAACATATAACCTGTAGCGTATAGCCGTTGTCAGGAAATCGATCCTGTTCGTGCTATAAGCCATAAGCCAGCAGCTATTCGCTCACATGACTTCCGTGACCTTCTTCCCTTGAAGATTTCGCTTGAGTGATTCATCTAGCATCGCGACCGACAGCGGTTGTGCCGCCTGTTCGAGATCGACCATGCGTGCGCGAATGGCTTTCGGGTCGTTACCGTCCTTAGTTGTCGTCAGTGCTGCCGCCGCTGCGCGGATGGCTACCATTGTATCAGGGGTAATGAGCTGGCTTCCTTCCGACAGGGACTTCTCCGTCGTCGTAAGCAACGCCCCGGCATCAAGCCGCGCCTCGATCAACTTGCGGGCGATGACATCTTCTTGCGCAAACTTGAACGAATCTTCGATCATCCGCTCGACTTCGTTGTCAGACAGTCCGTAGGACGGTTTCACTTCGACTGACTGGCTTTGCCCGGTCCGCATGTCGCTGGCTTTAACGTTCAGGATGCCGTTCGCGTCGATCAGGAACGTCACCTCGATACGCGGGATGCCGGCCGGAAGCGGCGGCATTTTGAGGCGGAAACGGGCGAGGCTGCGGTTATCTTGCGCCAGCTCACGTTCGCCTTGAAGAATGTGGATGTCCACACCGGTCTGGCCGTCGACGTACGTGGTGAACATTTCTTTGGCGCTCGCCGGGATTGTCGTATTGCGCCGGATGAGACTGCTCATAACCCCGCCCATCGTTTCGATGCCGAGCGATAGCGGCGTGACGTCCAAAAGAAGCATATCGGTCGTTCCGCCGCTGAGAATGTCCGCCTGCACCGCTGCGCCAAGGGCCACCACCTCATCCGGGTTGAGATCGCAATGCGGCTGCTTCCCGAACAACTCTCGAACGCGTTGTCTGACGAGCGGCATGCGGGTGGACCCGCCGACCAAGACGACTGCGTCGATGTCCGCCGGTGTCAAGCCGGCGTCTTTCAGCACCATCCGGCAGGGAGCCAACGTGTACTCGATGATGTCCATGACCAATGCGTCCAACTGATCGCGTGTCAACTCTCTGGTGTAGCGGCCCTTCCCATCAGGAAGGGCGATTGTGACTTGTGTCTTCAGTTCGTCAGATAACCGGACTTTGACCCTTTCGGCTTCCAAACGCACTGCCTGCATATGGTCGGGAAAGGCGCTGAGGTCGAGATGATGCTCGGTCTGAATCTCGTTAAGAAACAGATCGGCAATCCGGCGATCCAAATCATCGCCGCCGAGATGCGTATCGCCGTTTGTGGCCAAGACTTCAAAAATGCCGTCCTTGAGTTTGAGGAGGGAAATATCGAAAGTTCCGCCGCCGAAGTCGTAGACGGCGATCGTGCCCTGTGTTTTTTCTTGAAGTCCATAAGCAAGCGAGGCGGCCGTCGGTTCGTTGACGATTCGCAGTACCTCCAGGCCGGCGATCAAGCCGGCGTCTTTGGTGGCTTGACGCTGACTGTCGTTGAAGTAGGCTGGTACGGTGATGACGGCTTTGGTGATACTCTCATTCAGATGGGCTTCGGCCCGTTGTTTGAGTTCCTTCAGGATCATGGCGGAGATCTGCGGAGGCGAATAAGTTTTGGCTCCCAGTTGGATACGGATGACGCCGTCCTTTTCGGTGAGGGAATAGGGGAAGTATGAGAGCTCGCCCTGCACGTCCGCCAGGCCTTTGCCCATGAACCGTTTCACTGAATAGACCGTGCGATCGGGGCTTCGTGTCAGATGTTCTTTTGCCGGGTCGCCAACGATCAGGCCGTTGTCTGTCATGGCCACGACGGAGGGGACCATCGTACGGCCACTGCGCCCAGGGACCACGCAAGGTTTCCTGTCCTTCATGTAGGCGACGAGCGAATTCGTTGTGCCGAGGTCAATCCCAACAATGCGCGACATGATTAGCCGATGGTTGCGACGAGGTCGGTGACGATGTTTTTCATGTAGGTTCGGTTGGATAGCAGGTCCCGCATCTGTTTGAGCAGGCGATCCCGCTCGGCGCACGCCTGGGCTCCGGCATCACCCCGGTCTTGCAAGGCATCCCAGTCGGTGAAAAGTCGCTGGAGTTGTTGTTCCAGCGCATGCTTGCGCCCCTCTAATGCCGCTTGTTCGGCGACGAGCTGCGCGCGAAGCGTGCGGCTCGCTTCTGAGGCGCTATCGCTTGCTCGGTAGGCCTCCAGCGTTTCTTGCAGTTCGAGTATTTCCTCGAAGAGATCACTCGGCGGCGAGGTGCGGATCTCCTTGACCGACCCGGCTTCCAGATCGAGCAGATACTCGGCCCGCTGAATGGGGTCGCGGAGGGTACGATAGGCCGTATTGAGAGTTGCCGCGTTGCCCAGGCTAATCGTCTGTTCGGCCTCGCTCTTGTTCTGATAAAAGTCGGGGTGAAAGGCGCGACTCAGTTCGTAGAACTTCGCTTCCAGTTTGCGTTGGTCGATCGTCAGCCGGCGCGGAAGGCCGAAGCATGTGAAGTAGTCCGTCTCTTTGGAAACAGGCTGGACCTTCACGCAACGTTCACAGAAATATTCCCCCGACACTTCCGACTGGCAGTGCCAACACATGCTTCTGGCCATCTTCAGGTCGCGGGAACCGGACGTGTGGGTGTGATGAGCCATGTCTGCAAAAAAACGCGCTGCGGTAAGGAATTATGTCGAAAACGATTCTCCGCAGCCGCAGGTCTTGTTGGCGTTCGGGTTGACGAACTTGAAATTGCCGCCCATCAGATCTTTGTGGTAGTCAAGTTGCGTGCCTTGCAGATAGATGGCGCTCTTGGCGTCCACAAGAACCTTGACGCCGTCGAACTCAAAAACCTGGTCGTAGGGCCCGATCTTGTCGTCAAAATTGATCGTGTAGCTCAGCCCTGAGCAGCCGCCGCCTTTGACGCCCAGGCGGAGTCCACCCTCCTCAAGGCCCTGGACGTTGATGAGCCGCTTCACTTCTTTCACCGCGGCTTCCGTGAGCGTGATGACTGGTGTGGGTGTCGTCGCATCCGATGTGCTCATGGGCATACCCCTTCTGCTGCGGCGGCTTGTTACTGGGCCGCCTCTGTCTTGTCGCCCGACTTCTTCTGATAGTCCGCCAGCGCGGCCTTGATAGCGTCTTCCGCCAGCACGGAACAGTGAATTTTCACCGGCGGGAGATTCAGCTCCTGCACGATGTCCGTATTCTTGATCTGTTGAGCTTCTTCGATCGTTTTCCCCTTGAGCCATTCGGTGGCCAGGCTGGAACTGGCGATTGCCGACCCGCAGCCGAACGTTTTGAACTTGGCGTCCACAATGGTATCGTTCTGCACCTTGATCTGCAGCTTCATCACGTCGCCGCATTCCGGCGCGCCGACCATGCCGGTGCCAATGCCCTCTTCATCCTTCTTGAAGCTCCCCATGTTGCGGGGGTTGTTGAAATGATCGACGACTTTATCGCTGTATGCCATGGCAGCCTCCGAAATTGATGGTGTCAGGTGCTATGTTAATGTGCCGCCCATTGAACCGACTTCAAATCAACGCCTTCCTTGGCCATTTCATAAAGCGGGGACATGTCCCGCAGTTTGGTCACAATCTCAATAACCTTCTTGATCGTATAGTCAATCTCGTCGTCGGTGTTGAATCGGCCTAGGCCGAAGCGGATCGATGAATGCGCCAATTCGACGCCGACGCCGAGCGCGCGCAGCACATACGACGGTTCCAGCGTCGCCGAGGTGCAGGCCGAGCCGGATGACAGCGCGATGTCTTTCATGCCCATGAGCAGCGATTCACCTTCGACATAGGCAAAGGAGATGTTGAGATTACCCGGCAGCCGGTTGGTGGGATGGCCGTTCAGGTAGCTTTCTTCCAAGCTGTCCATGATGGCAGTTTGGAGCCGGTTGCGCAGAGTTGTGAGGCGAGCGGATTCCTCCGCCATATTCTGCTCACAGAGCTCGCAGGCCTTGCCGAATCCGACGATCAGTGGCACCGGCAAAGTGCCGGACCGCATCCCACGTTCGTGCCCACCGCCGTCCATTTGTGCCACCAGCCGGACCCGGGGACTCTTTTTTCTCACGTAGAGGGCGCCGACTCCCTTGGGACCGTAGATCTTATGGGCCGTGAATGACATGAGGTCGATGCCCATGGCCTGGACATCGACGGGAATCTTGCCGACACCTTGCGTCGCATCGCAGTGGAACAGGATGCCCTTCGCCTTGGCGATTTTGCCAATCTCCTGGATCGGATTGATCGTGCCGATTTCGTTGTTGGCCAGCATCACGGAAATCAGGATTGTCTTGTCCGTGATCGCGTTGCGCACGTTGTCGGGATTGACCATACCGTATTTATCGACTGGCAGGTACGTGACTGTCGCCAGTCCCTTGGCTTCAAGCGACTTGGCCGTATCGAGCACAGCACGATGTTCCGTGGACGAGGTGATGATATGCGTCCCCTTTTCCTTGTACATCTCCAGCACGCCCTTGACGGCCAGGTTATTCGATTCCGTGGCCCCACTGGTGAAGACGATTTCTTTCGAGTCGGCGTTGATCAGTTTGGCGATCTGCTTGCGGGCTTGCTCCACGGCTTCTTCCGCCGTCCAGCCGAAGGCGTGGTTGCGGCTGGCAGAGTTGCCGAATTTTTCAACGAAATAGGGGAGCATAGTGTCCAGCACTTGCGGATCCATCGGGGTGGTCGAATGGTTGTCGAGGAAAATCGGACGCTTCATCGGTCGACTCCTTGTACTGAGGGCGACTGAATGGTAATCAGTGGCGTGCCGCCCATCATATTGTGCAGGGTCATACTGTTGAGCAGTTGATAGATACTGTCTTGCACTTTGAGCAACGGCGTGCGGATATTACAGTGCTCCCGTTGCATACAGAATTCACCATCTTTTTCATGCGAGCAGTCGGTGAGCCCCAACGGACCTTCGATGCTTTCAAGGATCTGCGCAATCGTGATCTGTTCCGCGCTCCGGGCGAGCAGGTATCCGCCCTTGGGACCGTTGTGACTTTCAATCAGACCACTCTTAGACAGGGCCTGGAGTACCTTCGCCAGCAATTCCAATGGAATATGGTATTCCTCGGCGATCTCCTTCGTATTGATGACGCGGCCTGGCGTTACATCTCCGAATTGAACGGAGGCGATATGCTGGAGCGCCATGAGCGCGTAATCGGTTTTTTTTGAGATCTTCAGCATACCTATTGCCGATCCATTCGATCGGAGACTATAATGATCTCCGATTACTTTGATCGGAGTAGACAATATCACGCAGGTTTCCGGGTTGTCAATATGGAGCCTGGTTAGATCGAAAAGAAAGGAACATCCGGATGGGTGGGACAAATCCCTATATTAAGAAAGTCGACCACGAGCTTCCCAAGACCACATTTACCGTGACATATATTCAGCCAGACGGCGCGAGTACCAAAGTCACCGTTGATCCAGACAGAGTTCCCTACGGTGAGACAGGCCTTCCCGGGAGTTTGCTGGATATCGCGATGGGAAACGGGGTGGATTTGGAGCACGTCTGCGGAGGCGTCTGTGCCTGCTCGACCTGTCATGTCGTGGTCAAGCAAGGACTGGAGAGCTGCAACGAAGGGACCGATGATGAGTTCGATCAGCTTGATGAAGCACCAATGACCACGCTGCAATCACGACTCGGCTGCCAATGTGTCCCCAACGGTACGGCAGACCTCGTCGTCGAGATTCCGGCAGTCAACAAGAACCTTGTTCGGGAAGGGCATTGAATGGGGCGTCAGTCGTGTTGAATGCCTCCGGTGAATTAGAGCCTTGATTCACTGCTGACGCGTGATGTCTAGTCATATGTCTCTGTCTTGACCTCCTTCCTGTCATATCCAGCTTCAATGAAGTAATGCCGCAACGGTTTCACAAAACCCTTTGTGCCGCAGACTAGGGGGATAACTTTGGGTTTACCGTCGATAAGTGGGCGCAACATACTCACCGTCAATGCCACAGCTGTCTCATCGCTGGAGGCCACGAGGGGAAAGTAACGGAACGAGGTGTGGGTCATCGCCAGTGACAAGAATTCGTAATGATAGATCAATTCATCTTCAGCCGGGCTGACCGCAATCACAAGAACCGGAGGAGCGTCACGGTGGGCATACAAGGCCTTCACCATACACCTGACTGGGACTAGACCCGTGTAGCGAGTGATGAATAGTAATTCTCGATCAAGCAGCTTGGGTAGTACGAAATTGCCGTAGGGCCCTGACAGAGCCAGATCATCTCCGGCCCTCAACCCATAGAGGTACCCCGACCCTGTTCCCTGTGGGACTCGGTCAAAGACCAAGGTCAGTTCGCCGGAGGGCGATTCCGGAGTGGCCAAGGAATAGGCTCGATTGAGCGGCGGCTTTGTTTCAACCGGTAATTTCAATGATACCCATTGGCCGGGCTGGAAGGAGAGCTTCTGGGTTTTCGGCAGAGCAATCAGTTGGCGTACGTTGGGAGTGAGATCGGTAACGGAAAGTACCTTGGCCGCCTGTGTCGGTTCCGCCATATCGTTCCTGTGGCGACTTCATAGCAGAAGGGCGAGCCGGAAGAAAGAGCCAGCTCATGGCCATTCTGTACAACACTTTTCCGTGCATGCTATAGAGATGTCAGTGGAAACCATCATTCACCCAGGATCATCATGACGCAAGTCCGCGTTCGATTTGCTCCGAGTCCAACCGGGTTTCTCCACATCGGAGGGGTTCGGACGGCCCTGTTCAACTGGCTGTTCGCACGTCAACAGCATGGGAAGTTCATCCTCCGCATTGAGGATACGGACCAGAGCCGTTCGACCGATGAATCGATTCACGCGATCATCGAGGGTATGCAATGGGTTGGGCTCGATTGGGACGAGGGGCCGTTCCGGCAGACCGAACGGATAGATCTGCATCGGCGTCATGCGCTCAACCTGCTCGAACAGGGACAGGCGTATTGGTGTGTATGTAAAGCGGAGGAATTGGAGGCCCGGCGCAAAGAGGCCGAAGTCAAAGGCCTCTCACCCCGCTATGACGGTCGCTGTCGTCACCGAGGCATCACGAGTCCCATAGGAGATGCGGCGTTGCGGTTCAAAGCGCCGCAAGAAGGACAAACCGTGGTCGATGATCTGATCAAGGGCAAGATCGTCTTCGATAATACCATCCTGGATGACCTTATCATCCTCCGATCCAACGGCTATCCCACTTACAATTTTTCCGTGGTGGTTGATGACGCGCTGATGCAGATCACCCACGTCATTCGTGGAGATGATCATCTCACCAATACTCCGCGGCAGGTGCCGATCTTCCAGGCGCTAGGGTTTCCTATTCCGTGCTTTGGGCATTTGCCGATGATTCTCGGATCGGACAAAACCCGGCTCTCAAAGCGCCATGGGGCCACCTCGATTATGGCCTACAAAGACATGGGGTATCTGCCAGAGGCAATGGTGAACTACCTCGTGCGGCTCGGCTGGTCCCACGGCGATCAGGAAATCTTCACGCGGCAGGAATTGATTGAAAAGTTCTCCTGGAAACACGTGCAAACGTCGGCAGCCGTCTTCAATCCCGACAAATTATTGTGGATGAATGCGGAATACATCAAGATGAGTCCACCCGGCCAGGTGGCCGAAGCGCTGGTACCCGTGCTGGAACAGGCCGGTTTGGGAGGCGAAGTTCGAAACGTGACCCCCGAGTGGCTGGCTCAGCTTGTTGTGTTGGTCAAGGAACGGACTAAGACGCTGGTTGAGATGGTCGAGTGGGTCAAGCCGTATTTCGGTCAGGCGGTGACCTATGACGAAGAAGCGGCCAGAAAATTTCTCACCCCGACGCTGGCGCCGATTCTTGAAAAGCTTCTGGCTCGCTTTGAGGCCCTACCAGATTTTTCCAAGTCAACATGGGAGGAGAGCTTCAAAAAACTAGTCGAGGAAGAAGGGGTCAAAATGGGCCAACTGGCCCAGCCTGCCCGAGTCGCGCTTACCGGTCGGACCGCGAGCCCAGGTCTCTTTGACGTGATGGAGGTCCTGGGGCGAGAACGCGCGCTCATTCGTCTTCGGAAGGGGATCGAACGCGCGAAAACCGGTCCGTCTTGACGCACACCGCCACCGTATATTACGTTGAATACCGGTTGGGGGATCGTCTAGCGGTAGGACGTCAGTCTCTGGATCTGACTACCTAGGTTCGATTCCTAGTCCCCCAGCCAATCATTGCACCCCTTACCGTCAGGGGTGCATTGCCGTACCGCGCTGGGGGATCGTCTAGCGGTAGGACGCCGGCCTTTGGAGCCGGCTACCTAGGTTCGATTCCTAGTCCCCCAGCCACCTCTTTGCCAGTACAGCCTGTTTCCAATCCACTTTCTACTTCAGTGACGCCATGTCGATGACGAATCGATACCGCACGTCGCTGGTGAGGACGCGCTCGTAGGCTTCGTTGACCTGCTGGATCGGAATCACTTCGACGTCGGATTCAATTTTGTGCATGGCACAGAAATCGAGCATCTGTTGCGTTTCCTTGATGCCACCGATGAGGGACCCAGCCAGCCGCCGCCGTTTGGAAATGAGTGAAAATGCTTCTACAGGGGTCGGCGTTGCAGGCGCGCCCACGAGAATCATGGTGCCGTCTGTCCGAAGGAGGTTCAAATAGTCATTATAATCGTGCGATGCAGAGATTGTGTCGAGGATGAAGTGAAAATATCCTTGGAATTTACTCAAGGCATGCGAAGTGGATGTCACCGCGAAGTTGGCGGCACCCAATCGTTTCGCATCCTCTCGTTTAGCTTCCGAGGTGCTCAACACCGTAACCTCGGTTCCCATGGCCTTGGCGATTTTCACTGCCATGTGGCCGAGCCCGCCGAGGCCGACGACGGCCAGCTTGTGATACTTTCCCACTCCCCATTGGCGCAGGGGGGAATATGTTGTAATCCCGGCGCAGAGCAGCGGTGCAGCTCCGGCTGGTGAGAGTGCCAAGGGAATGCGCAAGACATAGTTCTCGTCCACGACGATTTGGGTCGAGTAGCCGCCTTGTGTGACCTGGCCTGCTTTATCCTGTCCACTGTAGGTCCAGAGCGTACCGCCATCGCAATACTGCTCCAAGCCTTCACGGCAAGGTCCACATGTACGACAGGAATCCACGAAGCAGCCAACACCAGTGCGATCACCGACTTTGAAGGCAGTCACGGCCGTGCCGACTTGTGCGACTGTTCCGATGATCTCATGCCCCGGCACCATCGGAAACAGGGAGATGCCCCACTCATTGCGGACTTGGTGAATGTCCGAATGGCAAATGCCACAATGCGTGATCTCGATACGAACATCGCGGTCGCCGATTTCTCGCCGTTCAAATGAGAACGGTTGCAGGGCGGCTTTTGCAGTCAATGCGGCATAGCCCTTGGTCGCAAGCATTCGGTACCTCCCGAGTAAGTCGTCAACGAGGCGGTTGGGATTTTTCGATCTTGGCCCAAGCATCCTTGAGCGACACGGTGCGGTTGAAGACTGGTGTCTGTGCCGAGGAATCCGGATCCACACAGAAGTATCCTTGCCGTTCAAACTGCACGTGTGTGCCCGGTTGGACTCCCCGGAGGCCCGGCTCCACCAGGCATTCGGTGAGGCGCTCGAGGGATTGGGGGTTGAGATAGGTGGTCCAATCCTGGTTGGCCGGGATTTTAGACGGGTCAGTCGTCAGTAGCGGGTTGTAAAGGCGCACTTCCGCGGGAATCGCATGGGGAGCGGACACCCAGTGAATCGTGGCCTTCACTTTACGCTGTTCCTGAGATGCTCCACTCTTGGTTTCCTGGTCGTAGGTACAATGGAGTGCGGTAATCGCACCGGTCTGCGGATCTTTCACAACCCCCACGCACGTGATGATATACGCATACCGCAACCGGACTTCTCGGCCCGGCGCCAAGCGAAAAAACTGCTTGGGTGGGTCTTCCCGAAAATCGTCTTGCTCGATGTAGAGCGTGTGGGAAAAGGGAATCTTTCTGATTCCTACCGACGGATCTTCGGGATTGTTGACAGCGTCCAATTCCTCCACCGCTTGTTCTGGATAATTGTCGAGAATAACTTTCAACGGCTTGAGCACCGCCATCACACGGGGCGCCCGCTTGTTTAGATCCTCGCGAATGACATGCTCAAGCAGTTGCATTTCAACCACGGCATCTCGTTTGGCCACGCCGATATGTTCGCAGAAGGCGCGGATGGCCTCGGGGGTGACGCCTCGGCGGCGGAGCCCTTTGAGCGTCGGCAGGCGTGGATCGTCCCATCCGGCGACCAGTTTCTTTTCAACCAACTCGAGCAGCTTGCGTTTGCTCATGACGGCAAACGTGAGATTAAGCCGGGCGAATTCAATCTGTTGCGGGCGGTGAGGGGCATTAGCTTCCGTGACAACCCAATCGTACAGCGGACGGTGATCTTCGAATTCCAGGGTGCAGATCGAATGGGTAATCCCTTCCATTGCGTCAGACAAGGGGTGTGCAAAATCATAAGCGGGATAGATGCACCAGGCAGTTCCTGTTCGATAATGAGCGGTGTGCCGAATGCGATACAGGACTGGATCACGGAGATTGATGTTGGGGGATGCCATGTCGATCTTGGCGCGTAAGACATGCGCGCCGTTTGGGAACGCGCCCGCCCGCATACACTCGAACAGCGCGAGATTTTCTTCCACCGAACGGTTTCTGAACGGGCTGTTTCGTCCCGGTTCGGTCAGGGTGCCGCGATACTCCCGCATGTGCTCGGCGGAGAGGCTGTCGACGTAGGCCTTGTCCTTCTTGATCAAGGTGACGGCAAAGGCATAGAGCCGCTCGAAATAATCCGACGCATAAAACAGCTTGTCGTGCCAGTCGAATCCGAGCCAACGGATATCTTCTTGAATCGCCTCGACGTATTCAGGATCTTCCGTGGTGGGATTCGTGTCGTCGAGTCGCAGATGGCAAATCCCACCGGGACTCTCATTCGCGATGCCGAAGTTGAGGCAAATCGACTTGGCATGGCCGATATGGAGGTGCCCGTTCGGTTCGGGAGGAAATCTGGTGACCACCAGGCCGCCGTGTTTGCCGGCAGCGCGATCCGCCGCGACGCGCTCGCGAATGAAGTTGGAGTGACTTGGAGGCAACGTCTCCATAATACGGGTTCATACCGGAATGTTCAGATAACCGAGCAGGCTTCTTCTATCACAGAGGAGTGGAGAGGGGAATACGGAACTGATTAGGGGGGCGGCTCCATGGCTTGAGGGTGGGCCATCTCCATCACATTGAAGCCCTTTTGCGCAATGAGATAGCCCTCCATCCGCAATCGGAATTCATATCGACGGGGAACGGGAAACAGCAACGAAGGGATATTCATGCCGAAGTCGGAAATTTGGAGGCGATCCTGAATGTGGACGTTGGGCAGTGTGGCGCGGCATATAAGTTGGTCGTCGTTGAGACAGACGAGATCAATGTCGAAGCGGTACGTGCCCTCGGCGTCCGTCAGGCAAAAATACAGTTCCATATGCTGGCGTTGAAACGGAAGCACGGCGGCTTGGAGGTGTGTGAAAATGCCGATCAGGCTTTTCTTCTTCGTCAGACTGTCCTCGATCACCTGAGCGCAGACGAGGAAGGCTTGGACGCTGGGCTTGATGATCTCGGTCATGAGGAGAGTCTACAGAAATTTCAGCGAACCGAGCAGCGTTTCTCATATTCATGCATGATTGTGCACGATCCGAGCATTCATCAAAGATGATTCCGCCAGAGATCAGGGCACCATGGCACTTTCGTTCCCATAGCGATCCGTCGCGATCACGCAGATTCGAACAATCGGTTCTTCTTGAGTGGTAGTCGGCACGGAAATGGTTTCGGAAATCTGTCCTCCTCCGGTTGGCTTTGTCGCCGGGACCTCTTTAGCCTGGCGGCGGCTGTCGCCCAGGTCATAATAGATGGTCGTCTTGGCAAGGTCAGATAGTGATCCTCCTCCCATGGTCACAGCCGGTTCTGCGTAGGAAATGGTCACCGAGTGTTTGATCGCGCTGACCTTTGTTTGAATTGAACCAGGGCATCGGATCTGAGCCGGTTGAACATCCGTG
>VGXB01000018.1 GCA_016873515.1 Nitrospira sp. | reverse complement strand
AGGAGGCAGTCCCTTATTTTGCTGTTTGTTTTTCGGATTTTCTGGCTTGGAGGTACCTATCGATGCCGGCAGCCATCTTGCGGCCTTCGGAGATCGCCCAGACGATGAGGGATGCGCCGCGCTTGGTGTCGCCGCCAGCAAAGACGCCGTCGAGGTTTGTCATGAAGTTGTCGTCCACCGCCACCGCACCACGTTGATCGTACTGGACGCCCAGGCTGTCGAGCAGGCCGTTTTTCACGGGACCGGTAAAGCCCATTGCGAGCAGCACCAGATCCACATCCATTTCAAAATCAGAATTCGGAATTGGCACAAACTTTCCAGCCTCAAACTTCACACGATGCGCATGCAGTTTGGTGACGTGACCATCATGGCCAGTGAATTTCTTCGTCGAGACACTCCACTGACGGTCGCACCCTTCTTCGTGGGCGTGGGACGTGCGGAGCTGCATCGGCCAGAGCGGCCAAGGAGTTGAATTGGCCCGCGTCGGTGGCGGTTCCGGCAGCAATTCAAACTGGTGCGCTTCAGCACAGCCCTGCCGGTGAGCGGTCCCCAGACAGTCCGATCCGGTATCGCCGCCGCCGATGATGACGACACGCTTTCCCTTGGCCGTGATCGGCTCATCCGTCACCGACATCCCAGCCGTTCGTTTGTTCTGCTGCGTCAGATACCCCATCGCAAGATGGATGCCCTTGAGTTCACGGCCGGGAATTGGCAACTCACGCGGCTGCTCCGCGCCCATCGTCAACCCCACGGCATCAAACTGCTCTCGCAACTGCTCACCCGTGATGTCCTTGCCGACCGTCACACCGGGTTTGAACTCAACACCCTCGGCCTTCATCTGTTCCAAGCGGCGGTCGATGACCCATTTTTCCATTTTGAAATCCGGAATCCCGTAGCGGAGCAGTCCGCCGATGCGGTCGGCCTTCTCGAACAGAGTGACACTATGACCGACACGAGCCAACTGTTGGGCAGCAGCGAGTCCTGATGGCCCGGACCCAACAATGGCAACTGTCTTACCGGTTTTTCGCACGGGTAAAATTGGTACGACTTCGCCCTCGTTGAATCCCCGATCAATGATATTCCATTCGATGATGCGGATTGAGACAGGGTCTTCGTTGATCCCGAGCACACAGGCCCCTTCGCACGGAGCCGGACACAGCCGGCCGGTAAACTCGGGAAAATTGTTCGTGGTGTGGAGTACCTTCAACGCATCTTTCCAGCGGCCGCGATAGACTAGATCGTTCCACTCGGGAATCAGATTCACGACCGGGCACCCTGTGGATCCCTGGCAAAACGGCACGCCGCAGTCCATGCAGCGGGCTCCTTGGACTTCCAGCTTGTCCTCGGCAATCGGCTCGTACATCTCCTTCCAGTCGAGCACGCGCAGCTCGACCGGCTTTCGTTTCGGGCCCTCTCGGGCATATTTCATGAACCCCTTCGGATCACCCATCTGATTCCTAGTGCTGAGGACTGAGGACGGAGGACGGAGGATGGAGAATAGCCCGCTGCGTCATCATCTCAAACCTCAGCCCTCGTTACTCAGTCCTGCGTTAGTGGACTGCGCTTGCTTTCCGCTTCTGTTCTTCGAGCACACGCTTGTAATCAACCGGCATGATCTTCACGAATTTCGATACCATCGCTCCCCACGAATCGAGGATGCGTTTGGCAGTCCGGCTGCCAGTATACATGAACTGTTTCGTGATCAACTCGTGCAACACCTTCTTATCATTCGCCGTCGCCACCTTCTCCAACTCCACCATACCCGTGTTACACCGCGACGAGAACTTGCCGAGTTCGTCCAAGACGAAGGCTATTCCCCCGGACATGCCCGCCGCGAAATTTCGCCCGGTCCGGCCAAGCACGACCACAACGCCGCCAGTCATGTATTCGCACCCATGGTCGCCCGTGCCTTCGACGACCGCCAGAGCACCGCTGTTCCTCACCGCAAACCGCTCGCCCGCCATGCCGTAGAAATAGGCTTCGCCCTGGGTCGAGCCATAGAGCGCCGTATTGCCGACCAGAATGGTGTCTTCCGGCTGGAAGATCGTGTTCTTCGGCGGATAGACAATGATCGTGCCACCCGAGAGCCCCTTGCCGATATAGTCGTTGGATTCGCCTTCGAGCGTCAGCGTAATTCCACGCGACAGAAACGCCCCAAAGGATTGCCCCGCCGACCCGGTGAACTTGATCGAAATCGTATCGGGCGGCATCCCTTCCAGCCCAAACTGCTTCGCGATCCGGCTCGACAACATGGTGCCGACCGTCCGGTTCACGTTACGAATTGGTAGATCGACCGTCACCTTCTCACCCTTTTCCAAGGCCGACTTGCAGAGTTCGATCAGCTTGTTGTCCAGTACCTCCGCAATGCCGTGATCCTGCTTCTGCACGCAGTGACGCGGGACCTCGGCGCCGACCTCCGGCATCTTCAACAGCGGCGAGAGGTCAAGGCCTTTCGCCTTCCAGTGATCGATGGCCTTATGCACTTTCAATTTATCGACGCGGCCGACCATCTCATTGATCGTGCGGAAACCCAGCCTGGCCATGATTTGCCGCAATTCTTCGGCGACGAAGAAAAAGAAATTGACAATGTGCTCCGGCTGTCCTTTGAACTTCTTGCGCAACTCCGGGTCCTGCGTTGCGATACCGACAGGGCACGTATTCAAGTGGCACTTGCGCATCATGATGCAACCTTCGATGATCAGCGGCGCTGTGGCGAAACCGTACTCTTCCGCTCCGAGCAATGTGGCGATCGCCACATCACGGCCCGTCTTCAACTGGCCATCAGTTTCCACGCGGATGCGCCCGCGCAGATCGTTCACCACCAGCGTCTGATGCGTCTCCGCCAATCCCAATTCCCACGGCACGCCGGCGTACTTAATCGAGGACAACGGCGACGCGCCGGTTCCACCGCTGTCGCCGCTGATCAGCACTTTATCCGCGTGCGCCTTCGCCACGCCCGCGGCAACGGCGCCGACCCCCACCTCCGAAACCAATTTCACCGAGACGGCCGCGTCGGGATTGGCGTTCTTCAAATCGAAGATCAATTGCGCCAAATCCTCAATGGAATAAATGTCATGGTGCGGTGGCGGCGAAATCAGCTGCACCCCCGGCGTCGCATAGCGGAACTTGGCGATGTTCTCATCAACCTTGTGGCCCGGCAACTGCCCGCCTTCGCCCGGCTTCGCCCCTTGCGCCATCTTGATCTGGAGTTCTCTCGCGTTCACCAAATAGTGGCTGGTCACGCCGAATCGCGCAGACGCCACTTGCTTGATGTAGCTGTTCTTGGAGTCGCCGTTGGACAGCGGGATGAACCGCGCCGGATCCTCTCCACCCTCTCCGGTATTGCTCTTAGCACCGAGCCGGTTCATCGCGATGGCCAATGTCTCGTGCGCTTCCTTGCTGATGGAGCCAAAGGACATAGCGCCGGTGGTAAACCGCTTCACGATGTCCTTTGCCGGCTCAACCTCATCCACAGGAATCGGCTCCGGCAGAAACTTAAATTCGAGCAGCCCTCGGAGGTTCGACCGCCGCTTGCTCTCATCGTTCACCAGTTGTGCAAATTCGGCAAAGCTCTTCGGGTCGTTGGTCCGGGTAGCATGTTGCAACTTATAGATCGTGTCCGGATTCCAGTTGTGATGTTCCCCCTGAATCCGGTAGTGGATTTCGCTACCGAACTCGAGCTGATGGATCGGCGCCGGCTCGTAAGCCAACTGGTGCCGCTGCAACGTCTCTTCACCGATTTCCCGGATGCCGATGCCTTCGACACGGGACGCCGTCCCGGTGAAGTAGCGGTCGATCAATTCACGGTTGAGCCCGATCGCCTCGAAAATTTGCGCGCCGCAGTAGGATTGAACCGTTGAGATGCCCATCTTTGAAAAGACTTTGAGCAGCCCCTTGTTGATGGCCTTGATGAACTTCCCTTCGGCCGTCTGCGCATCGAGCCCTTCCGGCAAGTAGCCGTCGCGCTCCATGTCGACCAGCGACTCGAATACGAGATACGGATTGACTGTGCCTGCTCCATACCCGATCAGGCAGGCAAAATGGTGCGCATCTCGCGGCTCGCCGGTTTCCACCGTAAGGCCGACTTCCGTTCTCGTGCATTCGCGAACCAGATGGTGATGGACCGCAGCAACCCCGAGCAGGCTGGGAATTGGCGCCCAGTCCTCGCTCACACCCCGGTCGCTCAAGATCAAGAATTTGTAGCCTTCCTTGATCGCCTGCGAGGCTTGGCAGCAGAGATCATCAACCGCCGCACCCAATCCCTCCGGCCCTTCGGCAACGCGGTACAGCATCGTCAAGGTTTTGCTCTTGAAATGCGGGTCGGCCAATTCGCGAATCTTTTGCAAATCGGTGTTCGTGAGAATCGGCTGCTTCACGCGGATGCGTCGGCAGGACTCCGGATTCTCGTCCATCAGATTCGGCTTGGGACCGATGCTTGTCGTCAGTGACATGACGAGTTCCTCGCGGATCGGATCGATCGGCGGATTCGTCACTTGCGCGAAGAGCTGCTTGAAATATTTGAACAAAAGCTGCGGTCGGTTGGACAGCACTGCCAGCGGCGTGTCCGTGCCCATCGACGACACCGCCTCCTGGCCGTCCAACACCATCGGGGTCAGCACCATCTTCAGCTCTTCCACAGTGTACCCGAACACCTGCTGCCGCTGGCGGATCGTCGGATGATCGGGCTGCGGCACGTTGATCGGCTCAGGCAACTCATCGAGCGAGACCCGGTACTGCGTAACCCATGCCCGATAGGGTTTTCGGTTCACGATCTCCGCCTTTACTTCCTCGTCATCGATCAATCGGCCCTGCACTGTATCGACGAGAAACATGCGGCCCGGCATGAGCCGACCTTTCTGGCGGATTTTCTGCGGCTCGATCGGTAGCACACCGGCTTCGGATGCCAGCACGACCAAACCGTCGGTCGTCACTTGATAGCGGCAGGGGCGCAAGCCGTTTCGATCCAGCGTGGCGCCGATCAATTTGCCGTCGGTAAAGCAGACCGCCGCGGGGCCATCCCAAGGTTCCTGCATCGCCGCATGATATTCATAGAACCCACGCCGATCGAGATCCATCTGCGGATTCGAGACCCAGGGCTCGGGAATAAGCATCATCATCGCGTGAGGAAGAGATCGGCCGCCCATGGTCAGAAACTCGACCGCGTTATCCAGACACGCCGAGTCGCTCTGATGTTCGTAGACGATGGGATAGAGTTTTTCGAGATCCGCGCCGAACAGATCGGAGTTCAGCCGTCCCTGGCGGGCGCGCATCCAGTTGACGTTGCCCTTCAGCGTGTTGATCTCGCCGTTGTGGCAGATGTATCGATAGGGATGCGCCAGTGGCCAGGTGGGAAACGTGTTCGTACTGAACCGTGAGTGGACCAGCGCGAGCGCGCTGGCGAGGCTCGAATCCTTGAGATCCTGATAATACGCCGCCATTTGATGCGGCAGCAGCAAGCCCTTATAGATAATCGTGTGCGCGGAGAGGCTCGATACGTAGAAATACTCGCGGCCCTGAATCGCCGACTCCCGCACAGCGTTTTCGACTCGCTTGCGAATCACGTAGAGTTTTCGTTCGAACTGCACTTCGTTCAGCACGTCGCGCGCGATAAACATCTGCCGCATGAACGGTTCTGTGCTCCGGGCCACGGGCCCAATCGTGTCATTTTTCACGGGCACATCGCGCCAGCCCAATAGGCGCAACCCCTCTTCCAAAGCGATCTTGGCAAACATCTGTTCACATTGGTGGCGTTGATGGGCCTGCGGGGGCAGAAAGACCATCCCAACCCCGTACTCACCAGCATCGGGAAGCTGAACACCGGTATCACCAGCCGCCCGCTTGAGGAACTCATGGGGAACCTGCAGGAGAATGCCCGCACCGTCGCCCGTGCAGGGATCACATCCCTGTGCACCACGATGAGTGAGGTTTTCAAGAATCTGCAGGCCTTGCTGGACGATATGATGAGATTTCTGGCCTTGGACATTGACGACAAAGCCCACCCCACAGGAGTCCTTTTCCTGTTTGGGATCGTACAGCCCTTGTTGTGGGGGAAATCCTGGAACGTTCATGTCTCGTATCTCATTCAAAATGTGGGGATGTGTCCCTGTCAGACGGGGTACTCTGAGCGAGGAAACCTAGACTGGCTAGCCCCATATCCACGGCTGAATCCCTCAGCCGAATGACGAGCCCTCAGGGGTGGAAACTTACTGGATGGATCCTTCGTCTGTCAAGGTTGTTGATGCCAAAAGGTCGGCGGTTTGCTTGACTTTATTTCTCCCTCTCCCCTACCATCCACCACATGGCTGAACCGTCGCTAATTTCAACCATTCACACTATGGCTGAGGTGTGGGACGCATACCGTCAGGAACTTGACGGGGTTGAGAACCGAATTAACAAAAATCTCGACTCCAGCGTTACCCTGGTCAATACCGTCGCCACCCAGATCTTGAGTGGAGGCGGTAAACGCATCCGGCCTCTGCTTCTTCTCCTGAGTGCCCGCTTGTGCGGCTACGCTGCCAATGGACACCATCAACTCGGAAGCGTCGTGGAGTTCATCCACACGGCCACCCTGTTGCATGATGACGTGGTGGATGAAGCCGATCTCCGTCGCGGGAAAAAAACGGCGCGCAAGGTATGGGGGAATCAGATTAGCATTCTCGTCGGCGACTACCTCTATACCAAAGCCATGTGCCGGGTCGTCGAATTCCAAAGTCAACGGATCAACGAAGTCCTCTCCGAGGCCTGCAACAAGATGGCAGAAGGCGAAGTGCTTCAGCTGTACTACAACGGCAACCCCACCATTCCCGAAAACGACTATATCAAGATCGTCGAGTATAAGACGGCCGCGTTGATCGCGGCTGCCTGCCGCATGGGTGCCATTCTGGCCGACGCATCGGACGCCCAACAGGACGCCCTATTCCGCTTTGGCCAATATCTTGGAATCGCCTTCCAGGTCGCCGATGACAATCTGGACTACATCGCCGACGGCGCCTCGCTCGGGAAAACCATTGGACAAGATTTGCGGCAAGGCAAGGCCACACTCCCGCTGCTCCATCTCCTCCAACATTGTTCGAAACAGGACCGCCACATGATCAAGGACCGGATGGAGAGCCGAATGCTCGACGCTGCCGACCTGGATCGCATTCTGCTCCTGATGGCCGAATATGGATCAGTCACGTATGCCATGGACCGAGCCCAAACGTATATCGGCGCAGCGAAGCGTGAACTCGACATCTTTGAAGACAGTATGGCGCGCCGCGCCCTCGCGGTCACCGCTGACTACATGATTACTCGCGACCGGTAGTCGTTCGTCCCGCCTGTCTCCGCCGCAGAACGGCATTGGGCAGAACGTTGCGCAGGGGTGGAAAGCCGCCAACACGCCAGTTCAAGATCTACCCACACAGCAAAGGACAAGTCATGTCACAAATTCTTCCCTTTCACGGCACCCTGTACGACACGATGACCGTGGGCGACATCCAACACGTCGTCGCGCCCCCCTACGATATCATCGATGCGGCTGGCCAACAGGCGTTGCACGACCGGAATCCGCACAACATTATCCGGCTGGAATTGGGACTCGACCGGCCGAACGACACCCCCTCCGACAACCGGTATACTCGCGCCGCCGCCACGTTGCGTGACTGGCTCAAAACCGGCGTGCTCACACGCGATCGCCAGCCGACTCTGTACTACCATACCATCGAGTACCGCTCACCCGGATCGAACCCGGATGCGCCCACAAAACTGCTCCGCGGATTTCTCGCGATGGCGAAGCTGGAGGCTCTGAACTCCGGGCACATTTATCCTCACGAGAACACGCGCGCCACGGCGAAGACTGATCGATTGAATCTCATCAGAGCCTGCGGGGCAAATTTCAGCCCGATCTGGTCGCTCTACTCAGATCCTCAAGGGGCCGTGATGGGACTGCTCGAAGCGGAGACGAAGGGCAAACCAACGCGCTACGATTTTCAGGATGACGCCGGATTCCGCGAGCGGCTCTGGGCCGTGACCGAGCCAGCCGTCCTTCGTGCAATTGTAGAGACGATGCGGAGTAAACCCCTCTTCATCGCGGACGGACACCATCGCTATGAAACCGCGCTGAACTATCAGGCGATTCGCCGGCAACAGGCAGATGCACCCACAGGACTCCAGCCCTATGACGCGGTCTTGATGCTCTTGGCGCCCCTGGAAGACCCCGGCCTGACGGTCTTGCCAACCCATCGGGTCACCACAACCCCGCTGCCTCCGTATGAGCAGATCAAGATCCTGCTTGGTGAGGCATTCGACTTCCAGGACTTTCCCTACATGGCTGCCACGGAAGCCACGGCGAGAACGCAATTCATCACCGCGCTCAGAACACATGGACGAACCGCACCCGTCTTTGGAATGGCCTTGAACAGAGATCCCCGCTATATCACCCTCACGCTCAAACCGGCCCACCGCCCATCTGCTCAGGCCTCACCTAGGACCAAGCTTGATGTCTCGCTTCTGCAGCAACTCATTATCGCGAAGCTCTGCCCCACACAACAGGAACAAGAAGCGATCCTCTACACGAAAGACGATCACGAGGCGCTGGATTGGACAGCCACGGGAACCGGCACGGGTGCGCTGTTGCTCAACGCCACCAAAGTCGGCGAAATCCAGGCGGTCGCGACGGCAGGCGAGCGCATGCCGCACAAGTCGACTTATTTCTTCCCTAAACCGCTGACAGGATTGGTCATCAATGTGATGGAGCGGTAAGCGATGGCGTGGAAAGGATAAGAGCATGCACGCCAAAATCTTCATCGTCGACGACGACCCCGATATTGTCACCGTGCTGGACGATCGGCTGTAATCGTTGGACTACGGCCCGGTGGTCGCACGGGACGAACAACAGGCACTCGACCAAATCGCGCACGGGTTGCCTCATGTCGTGCGGCTGGATTTCACGCTACCTAAACTCACCGGCCGCGACATCCTTAAACGCCTCCATAGTGCGAAGCCCACAGAGCCCCTGCCTGTCATTGTTATAACCGCCCATAATCCGGTTCATGCGGCGGTGGAAACGATGGAAGAGGAGGCCTATGACTTTTTGATCAAGCCACTCGACAAGGACCATCTCCCCATCGTCATCCGGAAAGCCCTGGAACGGGACTCGTTGCGCCGGCAAGTCGATCGTCTCCGTTCAGAAGTCGCCGACCGTTATGCCTTTATCGTGGGAAGCCATCCGTCCATCACAACTGTAATGGACGCCGTACAGCGGACCGCCAAGTCCAATGCAAGGGTTCTCCTCCTCGGCGAGAGCGACTGCCTGAAGAAAGGCGCCTGACCTTACTGTCCTGCGGCGGTTGGTCGCCGATCGTTCAGGCGAATCATGCCGGCGCGCGCGTCCTGTTCTGCCTGGCCATACCGTTCGGGAGTGCCGATATCTGACCAGTAGCCCTTGATGTCATAGCCCAGCACAGATTCCCCCCGCGCGATCGCCGCCACATAGGGATCGATAATCGACGACGCCACGCCTTTCGGCACCTCGCGTAACAACCGTGGAGTCAAGATATGAATCCCGGCAAACATACGCGGAAGGGTCGGAACCGCACTCGTGATTCCCTTTCCCGTGATCGCCACGATCCGATGATCCCCCCCCACTTCCACCAGTCCCCACCGTGCTGCATCGGGATCTTCCCGCAGCACCAGCGTGGCAGCAGCCTGGCTGGCCTGATGGAACGCGCAGAGCGCGTCGAGATCCAACTCGAACAACGTGTCCCCGTTCATGATCAAGACCGGTTCCCCGGAAAAGTACGGCTCCGCCTGCTTGATCCCTCCGCCGCTCCCGAGGATCACCGGTTCATGAGAATAGATGATCCGCAGGCCGAACTGCGAGCCGTTGCCTAGCGCTTGTTCGATCATCGGGGCCAGATGATGAAGGTTGATGACCACGTCGTGGAACCCGTAGCGCTTCAACAAAAGCAGATTCCAGACGATGAGGGGGGTGCCCAAAATCGGGAGCAAGGGTTTGGGAACGGTGTTGGTCAGCGGACGAAGGCGGGTCCCAAGTCCCGCCGCGAGGATCATGGCTTTCATGAAATCCGATGGGGCGTTAGGGGTAAAGCGTCAGGGGGGAAGGCCTTTGATTCTTCATCACCTAACACCTCCCGTTTCACGCCTCCCGCCTATTGCAATTCCGGCACATACGGCGTGAGATGCTTCCGGAGCGTTTCCAATTCGGGATACGTTTCCAGATTACGTTTGACGTAGCTCAACACACGCGGGATATCAGCCAGAAACTTGGGATTGCCTTTGACGCGATCGATGTAGACAAAGCGCCCTGCAGCCTTGAAATTGCGCTGAATACTGGTGAAATCGAAGAGGCGGCGGAACGCGGCGCGATTGCCCCACACGTACTGACGTTCGGCCAGCTGGTCGAGATAGTAGTCCACCAGCCCGTCGATGAGGGATTCATCGAGACGGATATAGGCGTCCCGAAGGAGCGAGGCCAGATCGTAGGTCGACGGCCCCATCAACGCATCTTGAAAATCGATCACCCCAAGCCGCACGCCATCAACCATCAAATTGCGCGAATGATAATCCCGATGAACGAAAACCCGCGGCTGGCCGGCGAGTAGCTCGGCAATCCGTTTACATTCTTGGCGAATCGCCGCCTCGTCGTCCTTGCGCATCGGCGCCCCACGGCGCGCCACGACCCCATATTCGAGGAAATGATCAAACTCCCACATCAGCAACGGCACATCGAAACTCCGGTGAAACGCCAAGCATCTCAGATCGGCCGGAGTCGTCGCCTTGACCTGCATCTGCACCAACACATTGATCGCTTGCTTGTAGCGCGATTCCAGCATGGACGCGTCGGCCTGATTGACCGCTTCGGCCAACGTCATGTCCCCAAAATCCTCCAAGTACAACAGTCCGGCTGACTGATCGTAATAATGAAACACCGGCACCGGCACCTCGGCCTTGGCCAGATGCGACATGACGTTCAGAAACGGAAGTTCCGTGATCGCATGCGTGGCTCCGCTCACTGCCTCCTCGGACTGTTTGAACCCTTCCGGCTCCGCCAGCTGCATCAACATCACGGAGTGGGGCGGCCCTCCCGAGAGTGTCACACGATAGTAGCGCCGATTGGACGCATCCCCCCCCAACGGCGTCAGTTCTCGCAAAATGAGGCCGGGAGGAAGATGCGTCTTGACCGTTCGCGCGACGAGGGTTTGATCAGGAGGAACGAGCGGAGTAGTGGGAGGAGCAGGCTGTACGGTGGCCATAGGCCTGGGATTATAGCGAGCAGCCGAAGACTTGTCACGAAGACAGCAGGATCAGTCAGCGTGGTTCGCTTTCCATCGACGCCGAGCCCATCAGCCCCAGAGCAGCCAGGCGCGGCCATAGTCGCTGCGCCAACCCACGCACCAACGGTATCTGCCACCCAATCGAGCCAACTCGACTCTCGAAACGGCACAAAAAACTGATGGATCTCATCGCTGCCACCGTACAGCGAGGCGCACACCACAGCCAGCGGGACGGCCCATGTCCGCCAGGAGGCGTCAGCACCCCAGTGAAATCCGCGATGGAACAGCGCTCCGAGCACAGCGTACTCGATGACATGGAGCACCTTGTCGTTCAAGTCTCCGACAAAGAACGGCAGCTGTTCTTCAGGATGAGGCTGCGAGGATAGATAGAAAATAAGGCCGGCGTATGCGTACACGGGCGCCCAATACCGCAGCACGGTTGCCATCTTAGTCCACATTCAGCCGTGTGCGGGCAAATCGCACAGTTGATTGCATGGGCCGTCCCCCTAATGCCATACTCACAACCATACCTCCATGACCTCCATGAAACACGCGCACATCTGCTTCGTCTAGCATATGCATCAGCCGTACTATATCAATCCAGTGGCAGAATCGGCCAACATGCCCTGGGTCCGCCTTCATGCGACCAAAGCATACTATGATATGGCCTACTTGCTGGAGTAATTTCCAGCTGTGCGCGTGAGGTTCAATTTCACCCTCTCGTTGCTGCGGCAAGAATCCCGTGTCCTCCGAAGAATCGGCCACAGCGCTCCGCAACGCGACGCTCTAATTGAGAACCTCAGCGAGGCTCTGCCGCTTTCGCAGGGAAAATCCAATGCTTGCGGGAGCATTGCATCAAATTGAGCTGGCGGTCCGCCAAGCAGGTGGACGAACGCTGCCCGGACAACTCCATACTCTGCTGGAACGGCAGTTTTCCGTGCAGTTCGTGGGCAAAGCCTTCGGGGTGTTCAAGCTGGAGGGACTGCTCATCGACATTTCCATCCCTTCCCGGATTTCGACCGACCATGGGACCCTGCCGGGCCTGCTCCGGCAGGTCGCCCCTGAGATGGACATCGATGAGGCATTAGCCCGGCGCGATTTCACTCCGTCCCCGGGCCCTGTATGACACACGAGCGTCCGACAGCGCCGTGTGGCGGCTGACCCGGCACGTCACACGCATCGACCGATTGGTGCGCGTCGCCTGAGCCGATCACGCCGGGCGTCCGCCGAAACCCTTCGACGGGTTTCCCGCCGGTGAATGGCTCCTTGAGCGCGCCAAGCGATTGAACGTGAAGACGCACGCCGCAGTACCGATCGTCATGGGGCGGCATTTAGTGGACTTGGGAATTGAGCCGGGCCCTGAAATAGGCCAATTGCTCGACGACTGTTACGAGGCGCAGCTGGACGGGATGTTCTCAACCCTTGAAGAAGGCCTCTCGTACGCTCGCTCGCAACTCACATTTCCTGGCTAACTCCCCCCCCCTTACCCTTCACCCTTCACTGTTCATCGGCCGATTGCCCCTTGCCTCTTGTTCTCTCAAAAGCCTATGATCGGCCCATGCGTGTGCACCTGAGCCATCCGTCGCGAACGGTAGACGTCAACGGCCCCAAAAAGGCGAAAGACGTCTTGCGCGAGTTGAATCTCCTGGCCGAAGCGCACCTGGTGATTCGTGGCGATGAGCTGGTTACCGAAGATGAGATCCTTGCCGACAGGGATGACATAGAAATCAGGCCGGTCATCTCCGGCGGGTGACCACCCATCGCCGTGTTAACTCATTGTCCGTCGTTCGCTGTTCCCCGTGGACGCCTCCGTCAATCTCACCGGATTCACCGCTGGCACCTACAACCGCACCGTGACCGTCTCCGCCCCCCGGCACAACGAGCAAGACGTTATCGGTCTCGTTCACCGTCAAACAGCTGACAACCGCCAAAGCGATCAATCTGATATGGGCTGCCAATACAGAATCGGACTTGGCCGGATACAAGGTCTACGTGGGGACACGGAGCGGCGTCTATGGATCGCCTATTTCGGTGAGAAACGTCACGGCGTATCAACTCAATAATCTGACCATGAATACTACATATTTTGTGGTCCTTATCGCAGTGGACACGGCTGGCAACGAAAGCCTGCATTTCGCAGAAGTCAGCAAGAGTGTCTATTGACGTGCAGATCACAGCACATCATCTAAGGTCACTCCCGCAACCAATTCTCAACGTCTTCACTTGACCTCTTCCTTTTCCCGACTGTATAAACTTGCCTTCTGCTAGGACTGAGTGTTGAATTTTCAATGTTGCACGTTGAATTTGCGGGCTGGCGTATTGTGATCCGTTGTCTCTCGTCATGCCTCCTGCATTTCCCTGAACTCAACATGTATCATTCACAATTCAACATCGCATGGAGGAATGCGCCCGTAGCTCAATGGATAGAGCACCAGACTACGGATCTGGGGGTTACAGGTTCAAGTCCTGTCGGGCGCGCCACACTTCAGTGTACTCAGGCCGTGCATGGCATGTGCTAGTCTAATTTTTAATAAGTTAGGATTTTGAGTTTATTGGGACCGTCTGGGCAGCCTTTGGTCAACTAACGATGATATACCGTAAGAAAAGGAATCTCGCATGAATTACTCCACATTTTTCCGGTTGCTCCACGTCAGCCTAGGTTTTGCGTGCACCACCTTCGGGTTGCCGTCCTTTGCATTGGCCGAAACTGAATCGCACGCATCGATCGACTTGACCACCTCAGCCGCAGGGTACTTTGCGATCGGTGTCTTTGTCCTGGCGTATGCGCTGGTGATGTCCGAGGAGGTCACTCATCTGCGCAAATCCAAGCCGGTCATTTTTGCCGCTGGGATCATCTGGGGCGCAATCGCACTCGCCTATCCGCACGGTCAAGCTGAGGTGGTTGAAAACGCCTTCCGGCACAATCTGATGGAATACGCGGAATTGATGCTGTTCTTGTTGGTCGCCATGACCTACATCAACGCCCTGGATGAACGACTCGTGTTCGTTGCCATCCGCTCGTGGCTGGTTCGTAAAGCGTTCACCTACCGGCAACTCTTCTGGATCACGGGGATCCTGTCGTTTTTCATTTCCTCGTTGGCCGACAATCTCACTACCGCCCTCTTAATGTGTGCGGTGGTCTTGGCGGTAGGAGCCCACAGTCCGAAATTTGTCAACATCTCTTGCATCAATATCGTGGTGGCGGCGAATGCAGGGGGAGCGTTCTGTCCTTTCGGCGATATCACGACCTTGATGGTGTGGCAAAAGGGAATCCTGGGGTTCTTTGATTTTTTCCAACTGTTTGTCCCCGCAATGGTGAACTTCCTCGTGCCGGCCGCGTTCATGCACTATGCCATCCCTCGCATATCTCCACCGCCGTCCTCTGAAATCGTCCGCATGAAGACTGGCGCCAAGCGCATTCTCGGACTGTTTCTTCTGACCATCTGCACAGCAGTCGGCATCCACAATTTCCTGCATCTGCCCCCGGTCCTGGGGATGATGACCGGATTTGCCTATCTTGGGTTCTTTGGACATTATCTGAACCGGAAACACACCCACTCCTCGACCTACAGTCAAGGAGAGATCGGAGATGTCACCCCGTTTGACGTGTTTCAGAAGGTGGCCCGAGCGGAGTGGGACACGCTGTTGTTCTTTTACGGTGTCGTCATGTGTGTCGGCGGGCTTGGCCAAATCGGCTATATGGCTTTGACCTCCCACGTGCTCTACACCCAGTGGGGTCCAACCTTCGCCAACATCTCGATCGGACTCTTATCGGCGATTATCGACAACATCCCGATCATGTTCGCGGTATTGACCATGCACCCAGACATTTCCGAAGGTCAGTGGCTGCTCGTGACCCTGACCGCAGGAGTTGGAGGAAGTCTTCTCTCCATCGGATCTGCGGCTGGTGTCGCGCTGATGGGGCAGGCGAAAGGGGTTTATACGTTTTTCAGTCATCTCAAATGGACTCCGGCGATTGCGGTGGGGTATGCCGCGAGCATCCTCGTGCACATGTGGATCAATGCGCGTACGTTCTGAGTGACTTTCTCTCCAGCCTCCTACGGCACCGGGGTCACGGTATGCGCAATGATCAGAAAGCCGAGGTCCTTCTCGTCCTGTGTTCGCATCATGGTCGACGGCGCTTCCATATATCCCTACCACCACGCACGGCATTCCCTCGGTGACCACAGCCGCGCGCACGGTTCCCACAGGGCAGCAGACGTGACACACGACACTGATCGTCCCGCTGCTATCTTCAAGTTCGAAATCAACCCCGCATAACGCCTGATTGGTTCCAATTTCACTTCTGGAATACACAGTGATATTCTTCGCGACGCCCTCCAACTTTAAAACCTTTCGGTGAACGGCACTGGAATTGATCAAGAGGGAGCCGATCGGCGTCACCAGCTCGGCCGTTCAGCCATTCCTCACCATCATCAACATCATTCCAATCTCCGCGATGCCCATTGCCAGAGACCGCATTCCGTCTTCTCTCGGTATCTTCCGATCTCAACTTTCCCTACCACGCGGTAAGCGGCGACAGCAGATCATGACGATTTCATCGGCCGCTGGAGAAATAAAATGAGCGCCATCAGGGTTGGCAGCGGAGCGAGGACAAACGGCAGGAGCCAGAGCCACACGTTCCGCCCACGCACGCGAGCCTGGTCGATCATCCATACGAATATCCAGATCACCAGGCCAACATAGTTCAACGCCATCCAGCGGGTCGTGTGCGTTTTCAGGATGCTGGTTTCGCTTCCCGATCCTTCAACCAGAAACACCCCCAGCAACAGCGCAAACCCTGCCAGAATTCCGATCACCAACTTCTTGCTCCACACGTACATACGAACCTCCTCAGTCTTCAGAGGTGAGACAACTACCGACGGCGCTCGATTCAGCCGGAGATTCTCTGCATTATCGGGAGACTGCTCCGACAATGCAATGTGCGCGAAGATCATGCAACCTGAACCTCAACCTTGGTCTGCCACAAGAAGCCCTTGCTCAAACAGTTGGTGGTTTCTTTCCATCCTGCTAGGATAGCCATGCATTCATCGACGGTGTTCTCCCAAGCAGATCTCGAGCACCTTATCGCAGGCACCCACTGGAATCCGCGCGCCAGCTTAGGTCCGCATCGCGGCGCGATCGACGGCCAGTCCTGTCTGATCATCCGCGCATGGTTCCCATATGCGGCGCGAGCCGATGTGCTTCCGGCAGATCCGACGGAATCGCTGGCGCCGATGACCCGCCTGCATGCCAACGACCCCTCGGCAACAGCGGCAACAGGCAATCTTCCGACGGTCTGTGCCACAACTTCTCACACTCGCTGACGCCGACGTTGCCGCCGCTGGACATGCTGTTACTGAAACGTGACGCCCCATAACGGGCGCGTGAGGCGTATCTCGTGAAGCCGGCTTCGCCGATTCAGCGAGGCGAGCGTCGTTCGTTTGCGAGATACGAAAGGCGCGCAACGAGAGACGGGAGAAGGGAACTACCAGTGGCGGAAGGGACCCGAATCCAAGTGCACGAATTTTGAGCGGGGATAATACCCGACGCCGCCATACCCTAGCTCTAACGCAGTCTGTCGGATGATTTTGGGATGCCTGCCGGCAATTCGCAGATCGATGGCCCGACCTTCCATGTGCAAACTATGCCTGGCAGCCCGCTGGCCGGACCGCACGAGCCTGGCATTGTACTCCGGAGACCGAAAGCCGGAGATGACCTGAATTTCGCGATCGCCGCCCAGCCGTTTCTGCACCAGATTCACATGCTCGATCATCCGCACATCCATGGCGGCGATCTTTCCCGTGACATGGCATCGCAGAAGATGGTTGACTTCGTCGAGCGCGTTCCAATCGTACTGGCCCGCTTCGTTGCGATAAGTCACATCCAGTCGTTCATCCGTCCAGAGGTTGACGAACGTCAGGCGCCCCTCCGGGAGATCACGGGCGAACCCCGACGGCGGAAGAAGCATCCGCTCCCCTACGACGGCAGCCCCGATCAGCGCCGCGCGCAGAAACCTTCGGCGGGTCCAACCCCGTTCAGGCTCTTGCATGCTGTCCACGAAGTTAACTCCCGAGCAGATGTGCCGTGATTCCCATGAGCAATGAAGCGGTTGTAACAAAACTTCCGAAATCAATCAACAATTTCCTTCTTCTCATTACATGCCATCACGACACACGAAACAATATGCTGCGCCATCACAGAATTCGCGCCACTCGATTTTGACGACAGGTTTCGCGCATACATTCATTATTCATGGTGATGAAATCCATTACTCTCTAGACAGCATTGATTCCGACAGGTAAGTTGCCTCATTGGTTGAGGGAACGGCATGGCCACTATCCTCGTCATCGACGACGAACAATTCATTCGCGGGCTCCTGCGGGAGGTACTCGAAAAGGCGGGGCATCGCGTGCTCGAAGCCACAGATGGACCCCACGGGCTGATCCCGTATCAGCAACAACCGGTCGATCTAGCCCTCATGGATCTGTTGATGCCCGATACCGACGGCTTGGAAGCGACACTCCACCTGACGCGCGCGTATATGGATGCCAAAGTCATTGCCATGACCGGGGCACAGGGCGACCGCAATTTTCTGGATGTCGCCAAACTCTTTGAGGCCCGCCGCACCGTCGCGAAACCGCTTGATATCAACCAGCTGGTCCAAGCGGTACAGAAAGAACTCGCGGCTCCCTAGCACACGACTCCACACGCACGGTGCACAGACTCATCGCTCGCATCAGGATCGCTGCGCCAACGCCTTTCTGGACACCCCCCGCATCATCGCCGAATCGTTGTAGGCCACTGCGCTGAGCGCATCCATCAGATGCACACTCCTGGCTGCCGCCAGATCTTTGGCTTTGGCGTAATTCGCCGCGCTGAATCGCGCGACCGCCGGTTGGCCGTTCACAATCTGACAGGCCAGCACCTCATCCTGTACTTCGAGCGTACCACCGTGCTCAACCAGCGTCTTGGCTTGGGTGAGCGTAATCCCATGCAGCCGGGCGAACTCATTCAATCCGCCGGTTTCAACGAGCCGTCCATCTGGCATAATGCACAGCCGCTTGAAATGCGGAGACCAGTCCTTGCGAAAATCGATGTACTTGATATCCCCGCCTTTCGCCACAGACCGATTCAGCGTGCGATAGTCCAGTCCAAGATTTTTTTGCCCCAACTTTGTTTGCAGTTCTTCCGGCAGCGTCCGATGAAACACCCGTGTCGCCGCCTCGTGGAGGGGAATCCTCCGAGCCCGAGTCAGTTGTTCTGCCTCGGCAAACTGCATCAGATCCAACACAAACGTTTGTTTCGGCCCCGTATGGGCCGGATTGAGGAGACAGGCGAACAGCCCCTGTGTCAAAATCCCGCCGGTTTGCGGGTACACATGAAGCCCTCCCTCGGTTAGGAGCATCGTCATCGTAGCCAACGGGATATCATAACTTTCGGCCAGGATTTTGGCGTGCGCTGCTAGATCCTCCGTGAGCGTCATGGCACAGACCGTCACATTGCCCGGCGCATCGAACTCGGAATAGTCCTCGACGATGTTGTAGAGCACACCGGGCTTGGTCTTCTCACCTTTCTTTTTGATCTTAAACATCACCCGCACCTCTCATGTTTAATGTTTCACTTCCCATGCAGGAGATGTCCATACGGCGGCAACGTCTGCAGCCGCTGATCTTCCACCGGCCCGCCAATCGTGAAATGATAGAGCGACTGAAGGCTCTGCCCTTTCACGGCAACAATGTCATGCACCGGGTCGTCGAAGAAGCAGCCGATGCCGGTTGCGCGCACACCCGCCACTTCAGCTTCCAGATAGAGCACCTGGCCCAGCAGCCCGGACTCCCAGAATAGTCGTGGATACCACCAAGCTCCGCGCTCACGTAATCCCTCTTCGAACTCTGCCAGCATGCCGAAGGAGAAGGCACTGGCACCGGCGATATCTTGCCGGCAACTGACTTGCACCGCCAACTGCCGCGCATCACCCTCCAGCAGCCAATAGAGCGGCAGACTCTCCGGACAGCCTGCCGCCGGCACCCAATTGAGGTCTGGATTCATGGATTGCTGAATAATGGAAAGTCTCCGCCGGTCTCGGACCAGAAAATACAGACCCGGCGTCAAACCTTCGACCCGATGGACGAACAGCATCAGATGGATGGCTGGATCATACGGCCAGCAGTCCCAGGGCATCGGCCGATTCAATTGCCTCTGATCGGGATAGGGCATGACCCGCTGAAGCATGTCAAAGAAGGCCCCGGCAGTGATCGACATTCGTCCGTCGAATCCCACGGCGCTCCGGCGCTGCCTGATGATCTGGCCAGCTGAATGACCGTGCGGGGTGAGGGGTGCAGAGTGCGCGGTGACAGACGAGACCGGAAGCGAGACCGCACCGCGATCAGCCGCAGGCTTCCATGAAGCCTCGGCTACATGATCGATGATGTCCCAGTGGATTCCATGTTCACGGCTCAACCGATTGGCCTTCCCGTGCCAGCCGCATTTAACAACATCCCGCACCACCCTTGAATCGAGAAACAGCGGAATCTCTTTACCCTCTTGACATTTCACGTCTGACGTTTCACCTTTCACGTCCCCAGAAGGCCAGATCACCGCAAGACAGTCCGGATGCTCCGGCTCGGCATCTGTAAAATCCTCTTTGCGGTTTGTACCCAACAACAGCGCCACCGTATTTTGGTCCAGATCATCCAGCAAGACCATGTTCCAACCGAGCGTGGCCGCCGCAATCCGAGCGGCCCCAATTGCATGTCCGACGTCGTGATTGCAGTAGCGAAACGCTCGCTCGCCGTACTTCCATGCCTCCCGCCAATGCACCGAGGTCAGGCCGAAGAGAAACGCATCGGCAGGAAATGGCGCTATCAATCTTGCGAATGCCTCCAAAGAAAACTCGGCACGCTGTTCTAAACCATGCTCTTTGGGCGCGTAGTGATAGAGTCCTGGCGTAAGATTGAGCCCCTCGATCCCAGGCACAATGATGTAGCCTTCCGTCGGATGCAAATTGCCGGACGACGGATTGCTGCGCAATGCCCATTCCGATTCACCTGCCTTCTTCCAAGCTGACAGGGCCAACGCGAATTCGAAGAACCGAGAGAGTGTCAGCAGCGTGATGGGCTGTGACAGAACAGCCCCGGACGTATAGATTGCTCTATATAACGGTGAAGCCGGCTCGTCTTCAGGCCTCAGCAGGGGGAGCGACACTAGTTTGGCACCTTCAAACCGGCGAAACGGATCGGGCTGGTTTACCCAATCGAGAAAGCCCAATGAACGGGCATAGCGGTTGTAGTGGTGCTTCGTCTGCACATGGTAGCGAATCACCCGTTCAACCGGATCAGTCGAAGCGGAAGTGCCCGTGGAAATAGGCGCTGGCTGCTCGGTACTCATCGTTCTGGTGGAGGCAGTCTACAAAGTGCGGGGAAGGAAAGTAAATGATCAGCCGCCATCTGATTACTTTGCCACCGCGTCGCGGCACTTGCTTAACCGGGTAAGCCGCCCCTGTCGTAGCCGCCTTGCATTCTGTAACCTAACTGGTTACACTCTTCTCGGTGATCCCTGGACGCAGGCACAAAGGTCTAGCAAGGTTTTTTGAAACTGGCTCGACCGCGAGCATCCAGGTTCAGCGCGCCCCTCGGCTCCGCTTGATTCTTAGCCGCCTCGGCGCCGCTACTGTTCCACAGAACTTAGCACTCCCCGGATTAGCCTTGCACCCGCTCAACGGCGATGAAAGAGGCCGCTGGGCAGTCTCCGTCAGCGGAAACTGGCACGTCACGTTTGAATTTGCAGGAAAAGACCCGGACACCGGGAACTACGAGGACTACCATTGCAAGGGACCATCATGCGCATGCACACCCCTCCCCATCCCGGTGAAGTCATCAAGTCACTCTGCCTTGAACCATTGGGGATCACTGTCACTCAAGCGGCCGAAGCCTTAGGCGTCAGCCGCAAAACCCTCTCGGCTATTGTGAACGGACGAGCAGGACTCAGCCCCGAGATGGCTGTCCGTCTTTCTATTGCCTTCAATATGACGGCTGAAAGCTGGATGAACCAACAAATTCAGTATGACCTGTGGCACGCGGAACAAGGTCGAAAACGCCTTCGCGTCATGAAATTGTCCGCCTGAACGTTCCACCTACGCGCTCTAGCACAATCATGCGATTCGATCCCGCGCTGGCCGCACAACAGGCATTCCACCAAGCAGAAGCCGAACTTGGCTCAGACTGGGATATCGCCGTTGAACTCGAAGAGACATTTTCGGCTAATGCCGGTGCTGTGGCGCGGCAGGCCTATGAGCGCTTGCTCGCCCTTGCCCAGCAGCACCCCGAAGCACATTCGTTCCATGCTTTCTGTATCTACATTACGTGGCAACAGGTTACGGAAGAAACCATCGCGTGCCACTTTGAGACTGGATTGACATTAGCTGAGTCCTATTTAGCTTCTCAGGACGGTAAGCACCCTCGGGACCTCGAATGCGTGACTGAATTGCATGGTTCGTTCAGAGCTGGTTTGGGGCTGGAGGAACAGGATGAGCTGCAAACTGAATTCAAGCGAGACACGCCGAAAGGGGGAGACTGACCCAGACCGTATCTCGTGACACATCGCTCGTATCTCGTTTCAGGCATGTTCGGATCGTGTACTTCACGCTTCACGAATAACACTTCATGAACCCATGTCTGAGAATCACAAACATCGGGCCAGGATTTTTCTGCACCGCGGCGATCTGACCCAGGCTCGTGCGGCCTGGGAGGCGGCGGTAGCCGGCGACCGCACGACCGGGAATCAGCGGGAGCTGTCGAACTCCCTGGGGAATCTGGGCAACACCTGCGCCTTGATGGAGGACTTCACCGCGGCGGAACAGTGCTACCAAGAAGTGCTCGACATTCAACGAGCTGAACACAATCGGCATGCCATCGCCCATACGCTTGTCAATCTCGGCAATCTCCACATTGGTACCGATCACGCAGAGAAAGCCCGTCCCTATTACCTTGAAGCCTTAGACCTGCTGCATACGCTCAACGACGATCGCGCGCTCGGCATTTTGTACAACAACCTGGCATTGCAGGACGCCCGTGACGGACGGCGGGAGGAGGCGGTTCGATCATTCATGCGCGCCCTCGATTACCACCGGATCGTCGGCAATGAAGATGGGTTGGCCGTCACCTACAGTCAATTGGGGAAATGCTATCTCGATGGCGGCGACCTCCTCAGAGCTGAACGTTGCCTGAACAACGCCTCGGAACATTACATCAAGCTCGGCCACGAGCCGGCTGAGGCCGCGGTCCTGCGGCTCCTGGCCACAATCTATGAAACTCGCAAGGACCTCGTCTCGGCCAGACGCTGCTTGGAACGGGTCATCTCCCTTGACCATCGATATGCCTTACCTGAACGGGAAGCTGATGCCGCGCGTTTTGAGAAGCTCTTCCACGCCCAGTAACCTCATGCATGCGAGCCTTCGCCTTCATTTATCTGCTCCACAACGTCTGTCCAGCATTCTTTGACTTTCGTCAATGTCGTACTCTGGGAATTGCCAGGCAATCGCCGCACCTCTGCTACCTTTGAATCGTCACCCGATTGATCACGTTTTCTATTTCATCGACCGACAGGTGAGAAACATGGTGTGGAATGTCTACTGCCCTTCGCGTGCTCACAATTGTCAGTCTGTGCTCGCTGATGACCGTGCCGTTGGCACGGGGCGGAGAGGTTTCTCCCACGAGTATGGTGGGCACGCAGGAAGTCGGGCTCACGGCCGCCTATATGTTCTCTCACCGGCTAACCGAATTTCATACGACCAAACAGCATAGCCCAGCCCTGATGCCGTCATGGATGATGACACGGATAGATCCCCTAAGCGACAATTGGTACCAAAGGTAAATATCTATCGGCGCCGCGATGGTCTATTTGCAGTTTCACAAACCCATCTTGACCCATAGCATCAGCTTTACGCCAAGATCAAATATACGTTCATCGCCTTGGGTCGTCTCCAGCCTTACGCAGAGTTCACTGGCGGGCTGTTCTGAACCGATCGTGGTGGGACTATTGATCAGCAGGCCAACAAGTTCAACTTTGTGCTCACAGGGGGAGCGGGCGTGTCCTGGTTTCTCACGCCGCAACTCGCCGCCAATCTTAGGTGTCGCTTCCATCATATCTCCAATGCAGGAAAGGCATTTCCAAATCTTAGACTGAATGCAAGCCTGTCATTCGGCGGGTTCTCCTTCTACTTTTGAGGAAAGGACGCCATAATGTGCCAACGTCTTCGTCCAGCCTATTTCATGCCCTCCGCACTCATCGGCGGGGCCCCACTGGGCTGTGCGCACACCATCGATGTAACACCTTCCTCCACCCCAACCACGGAAGCGCCTCCAGCCTCGAATGTGTCTCGCAACAACGAGACGAGGCGCGCGAAGCGACTTCACGAGACAGGCTGCGCCTGACTGTCACTCAGGCGTCTGGTCAACTCGACTTTTTCAATGCTATAGTGCCCCACTGGAACACACAGAGACGCGCGTCATGGACATCGATGCCTTTCGCCTCATGGTTGCGAAACACCCCAAAGGATTCCTCGGCCGCTATGGACTCGGCAATAAAATCCTTCACGACAATGGAAATCTCGAGGAGGCCGTCGAGCACCTCACCATCGCCACGCAATTAGATCCGACCCATGTCGCGTCGCATCTCGCGTTGGGTCGTGCGCTGGTCGGATTAGGCAAGCACGCCGCGGCCAAACCCATTCTCGCCGCCGGCATCGAGGCCGCACTCTCGGGGCGATCCAATGGCGGCAAAGACCTGGTACCTGAAATGCAACAGCTGTTGCGCACGCTTGGATGAATGAACCTGCACGAGGGAGGAGTGGTCTGTGAATCTCGACGACGCCAGAAAACGCATCGAAACAGCCGTCACCCAATATGGACAACATGCCGCGCCCGCGATTGATCTCGTCATGGCTGAGGTCCGCTCCGACCTGGGCACGCGTGCGTTCAATGAGCTGGTTGAAGATTTCGATTTAGAGCTGTTGTATAACATCGCACCGATGGAATCGGACCATTCCACCAGTTAAGTCCCTCAGAGCAATGCCAAGGCGCAAGGAACAAGTAGCTCCCCCCTTGATTTTCCCCTGCCGTTGTTCCACTTGGCAGGTGGCACGTGCCACCCTTGTGCTTCATTTTGGATGCCGCTGATCTGGGCCGCCATCTCAGCACACGGGTTTGGCCACGCCGCACAAGTCGTGCCGGTACTCAACGCGCTGGGTCGCCGCATTTCAGGCCTCCGCACCATCCTTCGCACCACCGTCCCGGCCTCCTTCTTTCAGAACCATCTGAGCATTCCCTGGGAATTGAGCCCCATCCGACAGGACATCGGCTGCGTTCAACAGGATCCATTGACTATCGATGTCGAGGCTACATGGCAGGAACACGCCCGGTTCCATGCGACGTGGGACGACCGAGTTCAGACCGAGATCGATGCCATGCATCGGGCTCGTCCGAACGTGATTCTTGCCGATACTCCCTATTTGGCCATCGCGGCTGGAGCCGCAGCCGGACTTCCTACCGTTGGATTAGTGAGCTTCACCTGGGACCTTGTTCTCTCTAAATTTCCTGCTCCGCCAAATATCGGCGGCGAGACACTTATCTGGGCGATACGTCACGCCTATGGACAAGCCGATCTTGCGCTGCGCATCACCCCTTCCCCACACATGGGCGCCTTTACGCGACTCGTCGACATCGGTCCAATCAGTGAACCTGCGCCTTCCGCTCGTGAAGCCCTGTTGGCCCGGCTGTCCCTCGCGCCAGGCGAACGGACCGTGCTCATCGGATTCGGCGGGATTCCGTTGGGTTCCCTCCCGATGACAAATTTGGAGAAAGTAAACAGGCATCGTTTCCTATTCAACGGCCTGGTTCTACCCAACAGCACCAAATTCGTGTCGACACAATCACTCCCTTTCTCGTTCAAAACAATGCTGGCTTCCGTCGACATCATCATGTCAAAACCCGGCTACGGCACCCTCGTCGAAGCCGTGGCATTGCGCACACCGCTCGTCTACGTTCGGCGGTATAACTTCGCCGATGAGCAACCGCTCGTAGACTATCTGCATCAATACGGGCGCGGTGTGGAATTAGAGAGAGCAGATTTTTCAGCAGGCCAGTGGGAACCGGCCTTGATTGCTGCGGGAAATCTTCCCGCTCCCTCCGTTCCTCCTCCACCGGCATCGGGAGCAGAGGAGGCCGCCGACGTGCTGGCGGCCTACTTGTGACCCGCGCGCTGGTCATTCACCCTCTTCCGCGGTTGCCCCCCCTTCCGCCCATCCCATCATGATTGTCACTGCCACGGGCTTCGTATTGTGCCCGTTTGATTAGGAGAATCGGGAAAGGACGTTATAGTGATGGACGTATTTTCGTTAGGATAGGAATCGGTAAGACGATGTATGAGAAACCCACTCCTATCGAGGTCTTCCAGATTGGCACTGGATCCACTTCTCAAGTATTCTCCAAATCTTTTCCGGCCTTCGCGAGCGCAAAGAAATATGCGGTGAGCCTCGAGCCCATCGGCGGGAGCCCTGCACCAACGGGGTTGCTGTACCGCTTGAGCCAACCCCGGTAATAGCGCTACTGTCTCCAGGTTCTTCCCTGTGCTAGCATGTCGGCACGACCAAGGCGAATCATCAGCCGATGCAGCGACACGAGTACGACCAGTATTTCATGCGGCTTGCCCTTGAGGAAGCCTCGCGTGCAACAACGGTAGGAGAAGTGCCCATCGCCGCCATCCTTGTACAGAACGATAGCGTACTGGCATCCGCGCACAACCTCCGGGAATCCTTACAGGACCCGACGGCTCACGCCGAGATGATCGTCATTCGCAAGGGGGCCGAACAGCTGCGTTCCTGGCGGCTCACCGGCACCACACTTTACGTCACGCTCGAACCTTGTCCTATGTGCGCGGGCGCCATCGTGCAATCCCGCATTGCGCGGCTGGTGTTCGGCGCCTGGGACCCAAAGGCCGGCGCCTGCGGATCGCTGTTTGATATCCCTGCCGACCGCCGCCTCAACCATCGTGTGGACGTGGTGGGCGGCGTGCTGGAACAAGGAAGCCAGTCACTGTTGCAGGACTTCTTTCGATCAAAGAGGCAAGGGACGGCAGCCGGGCACAACCGTCGCACGTAATCTCCTCTGCCGTCCGCCAGATCCACCTGCTATCCAATTGTTCCGAAACACCACCTTGCCGTTAAGCGTGACGGGTGATATACGATCTGGATCAACTCTGCACAGTTGATCCGATGTGGCGGAGGGTTGATTGCACGTTTGCCGATTTCCAATGCCCGCGGCTGTACTCCTGATCGTTGTCCTCTCGACGACGGGGTTTCCTCTCTGTGCGGCGGCCATCGATGCAGTTCCGGAAGTGTTTCCGCTTCGCCCGTTCAATTTCGACGTATCGTTCAATCAGCGCACATTTGCGCCACAGGCGAGAGTGATCGCCGTCCAAGCGGGCTTCACCGCCCTTCGGTATGGCGTGCTTGAGGTGAGAACCGTCTACCAATACTACAGCCACCACACTCAGACCTTCACGACCGACCAGCATTCCTTGTACGTCAACCCCCGGTGGAATAATTTCATTGACTTGTTGGACTTCCCTCGAGACAAACCAATCAATCGAGTGATTCGGCACCTCCTCTTTGGACCATTGGAAGACCGGGCGGTCCCATACGTCGGCGCGCTGCTTGGCGGAACACTTCCCGGCAGAGGGGCTGATTCCCCAGGATATCTGTACGGAGGCCAAGTTGGAGTTCGGTTCCCGGTTGTGCGAGGTGTGTCGGTGGATATGGGATTCCAGTACTCGCGGTTTGAAATTGACTTCAAAAGCAAATCCGATTTATCGGAACAGTGGCTCTTTACCATCGGCATTCGGCTCTGAACACCATGGCCATTGAGAAATCCGTCAGCGGTGGAAACGGCAGTCGTGGGAAAGCTCCAACGGGCCGAGGGAACTCGGGCGCCGGCGCCGTGCTTCTGCTTCTCGTGTTACTGAGCACGCTTTTGCCGGGATGCGGGCTGGTCTTTGACGCAGTCGAGTTGGTCTATCCCTTGACCCGCGATGAGGTCACGACAATCTGCGCCAATGGGCAGATTCGCGTCGGGATTTCCGTCGAGCCGTTCCGTCCATTTGTGTTTCCAGCCGTCTACACCGACGAAGGCGTTCGGGTGACCGGCCTCGACGTTGAGCTGATACGTGAAGTGGCCGGCGCGCTGACCGCTCATTGCGGCGGGCAGCAACCCATCGTGCCTACGTTGCACCTGACCAGATTCCGCGATCTGTTCATCGGACTGAACGAAGGGCATCTGGATCTCTTTGTCTCGTCGTTCAGCGGGAACGTGCCAGGCGGAAGCCCGGCGGGCTTGTGGTCGTCCAGTCCCTATTTTCATAACGGAGGGATCGGTGCCATGACCCGCAGCCCGGACATAGCCGAGAAAGTCCGTACACGGCTTCGCTCGCAGAGCGGGCAGACCGATACGCTGGCGGCGATGAAGCACAGCCTGTCCGGCTTGACGGTTGCCGTGCAGAATCGACGGACCGCGCATCTTTACGCAGAGGCCAATCTCCGGGACAGCCGGTTGTTGGTGTGTGATTCGCTCCCCGCCGCGGTGGAGACGACAGAGCCGCACATCGATGTGATCTTGACGGATTACCCCATCCTGCAATATGTGACCACGCGGGTCTGGCCTGACTGGCACCTGCTTGTGCGGCCTGACGGATCGCCCTTGATCCTCACACGAGAATCCTTTTCCATCGTCACCGGGGAAGAGAAGCGGCGGTTACAATGGTTCCTCAACAACTGGCTGCACCGGCTGGAAGAAACGGGCCGTCTGGCACAGATGCGCACGCGCTGGCTCGACGAGGACTATGCGCCGACCAGGCGAGCGACCGAAGAAGGCCTGGCCTTTGAAGTGTCGAAGGTGCCGGACCATTATGACCAGGGGCAGTGCCGTCTGGCGGGCAAGCGATGACGCACAATGGAGCGCGTATGACACCGTTATCCTGTTTGCTTATCGTCCTCAACCTCGCATCCGTACTGATGGGGCGGGATCTCGGCTGGGCGCAAACAATTCGCGAGGAGAGCGAACAGACCGCCCGGTACTTGACCACACTGTTGAATGCGGGCCGCCTTGTGATCGAGCATAACCAACCGTTGATCAATGACCCCCAAAAAGGTGACAAGGGCTTTACCCCAGAGACGTTTGAACGGGAAATTCTCGGTGAGTTTTTCCGTCTCACGTCGATCGATGTGAACCGCCCCCCCGCTCACCTTCCCGCTCTGGCGAAAGCCCTCTTGCCGATCTTGCTGGAATCCAGCAAGCACGTGGTGGCCGATGCGCAGTTCGTGATCAATCAACGCGGCATTGGCTATAAAAATTTCATCCCGGCCACGTTCGGCAGCCAGGCTGCTCGAAAGTTTTCCAACCGCTCGCAAGTCAAGATGAAGCAAACAACGCTGAATCCAAGAAACTTGAAAAACCAGCCTGATGCGTATGAAGAGCGAGCCTTGAAACAACTGGCAGCGCAGCCGTCCTCGACTGGCCCCGTCACCGAGTGGCTCGATGATGGCAAGACCTTACGAACCGTGACCCCAATCTATTACTCACAGGATTGCCTGGTCTGTCACGGCGACCCCAAAGGAACGTTGGATATCTCCGGCTATCTTCGTGAAGGCGCCAAGGAAGGCGATCTTGCCGGTGCGATCAGCATTCAGATTCCACTGAACAACCCGTAGGCACCAGGGCCACCAGGGTGATCTGTGATGTGCTCGCGTGTCAGGGGCGGTCCGGCAACCTGCTCAAGCGAAAGCAACAGTGAAAGACAGCGGGGATTTC
>VGXB01000017.1 GCA_016873515.1 Nitrospira sp. | reverse complement strand
TTCACAGGCCGCAATAAGAGCTGGCTGGTCGTGCAATCGAAGATCGCGCCTGAACCAGACAATTCCTCGCATAGGCTCCTCTCTTCCACGAAGTGCTACGGCGCTGGGTTACCATGCGATTCCGCCGGCCCTCTTGGGAGCTTGTCGCTTGCCACGCGCTCGACAGAAAGCTCATGAAGGCCTTTCTCGTCCTTCACACCAACTTTCACAAGGGTTCCCGCTTCCCCTCGTATCATCTTGACGACCTGCTCGTAGCTCTTTCCCGTCACGGTGGTTCCATCCACACTCACGACTTCATCCCCATGTCGAATTCCTGCCTTGTGGGCCGGTCCCCCAGGATGGACCATGCCGACATACAAGATAGCTGGATCACCGATCCGCTCAGCTCCAACCTGAAGCGAAATGCCAATGACCCCATTAGGAAGCCTGGTGTCGTCCCCATGCCCATAGGGAGCCTGGCCCATATGTTGGCCAGCCATGACTGAACCGGTGATGAGAAGGCCCATGATCAATCCTGCCGCGATCCGACCGCCCGAGATTCTCATAAGAACACCTCCTGGTGATTACCTAGAGACAAGCAACCCAATGACACATACTGCCGCCACTAAAAGAAATCCCGCGATCAGCCCGGTCACTACATATGATTACGGCACTGTTGATGTGTCGTCATATCCCCGCGGGTCATACCCCCCTCAGGGCGGGTGTTGCTCTGGTCAGGATGGCTCGGAGAGCTGGTTCCAGGGTCGGATACTGAAACGTATAACCTCCCGTGACGGCTTTTGACGGAACCACCCGTTGTCCGGTCGTCATCAATGTCCCCAACTCACCAAGCAGAATGTTCAACGCAATACCTGGAACGGGAAGCCACGACGGTCGGTGGAGCACCCGCCCAAGGACTTCACAGAACGTCTTCATCGTCACCGGCTCTGGAGCCACAGCATTGAGGGGACCAGAGACATGATTGTTTGCGAGTGCCCATTGAATCAGACCGAGATGATCACGCCGATGGATCCACGAGACCCATTGAGTGCCCGGCAAGATCGGACCGCCTGCAAACAATCGAAAGGGTAGCAGCATCTTGGGCAAGGCCCCGCCATCATGTTCGAGCACCATTCCAGTGCGTAGCGTGACGACACGCGCCCCAAACTCCGCAGCTCGAAAAGCCTCCGCTTCCCATGCGAGGCAGAGCTCGGCCAAGAAGCCCTGACCACGCGCTGACCCCTCTTCCAGCACACGATCATCGCTGGCGCCGTAATAGCCGATCCCGGACGCGCTGATGAGTACCCGTGGCTTTGAAGACTGACGAGACATTGCGTCCACGATGATGCGCGTCGTATGGACTCGACTATCGATGAGAAGTTGTTTCTGAGCAGGCGTCCAACGGGCATCGGCAATCGGCGCACCCGCGAGGTTGATCACGACATCTGCACCCTCGAGAACTCGCTCCCAATCTCCGGTGCTTTCGCCATTCCAGAGGACCTGTTTGATACCTACTCCAGATTGGTGACGATGCTGCTCCGGATTTCTCGTGAAGACGCTGACGGAATGACTTGACTGGAGCAGCGTCGCACACAGCACCCTGCCAATAAATCCTGTTCCTCCGGTGACAACGATATTCATGGGACCCGCCTTCCCGTAAAGCGGCATAACATATGACCAATCAGAGGAATCCGTGTTTACTGCTTGATTCCTCGATTTTTGACCACAACGATAACGACCTGAAACAGTCCCGCCACCAACACACTCGTCAGGATTCCCATCGCAACCAGCAAGACAACGTTCATTTCCATGGTGTCTTCCTTTCAAGCCTCAAGAACGTACGTGTGCGTGCTACGACTTCAATTTCACCGAGGAGACAGCTCTCTTCTCACTAAGAGACCTGGCTACTCCAGCCAGCGACACCATACGGAGTTATGGTGCCGCTTAACAAAACACGTAGTGAGCCTCCGACAATATCGGCTGGTGATTCTTGTCCCTCGTGTCACCATCACAATCTTCTGCTCATTCGGGAGGCATATTTTCCAGACTGCGCACACAGCGAAATCCTGTGCCGTGAGTCTGCAAGGCAAACCCGCCGCGGCCGCGCGCCGATGCAGTGATATCAGATGCTGGACTATGCCAGGATCCACCACGAATAGACCGCACGACTCCCTTTTTGTCGGGACCCTGTGGATTCCGATTAGGCGCATGCTGATAGTAGTCCACCTCGTACCAATCAGAGACCCACTCCCTAACATTGCCGGCCATATCCTTTACTCCATAGGGTGAGTCGCCTCCGGGCAAGGATCCCACCGGGTACAAAGTCTTCTCGTCCTCCCATTCTCGATCAAAATTCGCGCGCTCCATGGTTGGCGGTTCATTGCCCCAGGGAAAGAGACGGCCGTCAGTCCCGCGTGCAGCCTTTTCCCATTCTGCTTCCGTCGGCAGCCGTTTCTTCGCCCAACTACAATAGGCCTTGGCGTCGTACCAGGTCGTCTGGACCACCGGGAGTTGCTCAATGCCTTTTATGGATTGGAGAGGCCCGGTGCCATACGGATTAGGTGGTGTGCGATGGCCAACGGATTTCACAAAGGCCATATATCGTTCATTCGTCACCTCGACTTGGTCGATCAAAAACGCATCGAGGTAGACAGCTCGCTGCGGTCGCTCATCACCCCGTCCGTTTCCTTCTAGATTGCCCATCAGAAATTCTCCGGCCGGAATTGTGACCATCGGCACCGGATCCTGCTCTTTGGTGACTGGTAACGCTTCCACGGTGAGCGATTGCAGGAGTGCAATGACCACGCAAGCCGCCATCGTCAATCTGTTGAACTGAGTTGATCCACTCCATAGATTAGTGATCATTTCTTCCGCTCCTGGCTACTCTCAATGGCTCGGGCGGCATGAAGTCTGACTTGCTTGCATAGTTCCTCTACCTGCCGATCGTCACCTCGATCCGCTGCCTCTTGGGCCTGGGTCACGAGGGTTCTGGCTTCGTGCAGCTGCTGCTCGATATCGGCCTGAAGGGCAGGCGAGGCCACTGTTCCACCCAGGGCCGCTCGATGGTAGATCTCCCATGCACGGTCCACTTCATGATTGACCTCATGGACCAGCCCGACTTTGCTCTCATGCTCGTGTGCTGGCACATCAATGGGACCAGCCTGGAGGGGCGAGGCCCCGAGCAGGGCGATGAGGAGAATCCCTCGATAAAGCATCTTGTTGTGTATCATCTGTGCACCTCCGTCACGATCAAACCATAATCAGGAACCCGTGAAATCTTCCTTCACGGTCGCTTCATCGATTGCTCAATCAATTGCCGAAGCTCCAGCAGCTCCGTATTCTTGGGGTCAAGGGCCAATCCTTGAGCAAGGGCCTGCTGGGCCTCTGCGAAGTGTTCTCGCCCCATTTCGACGTAAGTCAAGATGGCGGCTGCCTTGATATGCTGATCGATTTCTGGTGGGGCAGTTTTCGCGCAGCGGAATCCCAGACCCACGCCGTAGCTGTTATTGAGTGGATTATTCCAGAACCGGTGCGTCGAGCGAACCGAACCTTCCGGCGCGACCCAGGATCCGCCTCGAATCACTCGTTTTTCTCCAAGCGCCAGCAGGTCCACATAGGTCCCGGTGCCACCGATCCAGACGGGCTTTTCCGGTCCAGTGGGATTGACCATCGGCTCCAGCTTGCTATAGTAGCGGGGGTCATACCAGTCGAAGACCCATTCAAATGTATTACCGGCCATGTTGTGGATGCCGTAATAACTGACTCCCTCGGGATATGAATCGACCGGCTTCGTGGCATCGTGAATTTTTCCATAGTTGGCTTTCGCCGGATCAAAGTCGTCGCCCCAGGGATAGAGATTGCCATCCGGCCCTCGGGCGGCCTTTTCCCACTCCGCTTCGGTCGGCAATCTCTTGCCGCTAAACTCGCAATAGGCGCGCGCGTCGTACCAGCTAACGCCGACAACCGGCTGGTTCGGTCCATTGAGACGGGGATCATCCCAATACGCGGGAGCCCCGTGTCTTGACGTCTTCATGAAGTCTCCATAGTCCTTGTTGGAGACCTCATACTTATCAATCAAATAGGAATCGAGAAATACCGTATGGGCCGGGCTTTCGTCGTTCAAGGTGGAGACGGGCGTTCTGGTGCGTTTCTTATACGTCGCAGGGCTGTTAACAAATTTTTTAGACTCTTCCTTGTCGAGTCCCATGATCGAAGGTCCTTGGCCGATGTACACCATATCTCTTGGAATCACGGATTCCTCCGCGCGGACTGTCTGGCTCACTATTGTGACTGCGGTCGCCAACACCGCGATCACAATGATTTGTGTTGTATGCATTGCAAACCCCCATCAAAAGTTGGTGTATCCATGAGAAGCAGTCTCGCCTCTCTTGTTGCGTCAGGTTCAGCCGCGATGCGGCATTGCCGTCTGCCCATTTGGCATTTTCGGCATATCAAGATCCTTCATTTCTCGTAATGCTGCTTGCGCGATGCCCCGCAACATCCCATCGAAGACAAATTCGTGCGGCACGTAGAGGGAATACCAGTACAGTTGCCCTTTCAGTCCCACCGGATCAAAGATCGCGGTCTGCCTGATCTGTGTTGAAGAACTAACCTCCGTCACTTCAAACTCCAGCCACGCCCGCCCGGGTAAATTCATCTCAGACTTGAGCCGCAGGCGGCGGTTCGGCTCAATTGATTCGACCCGAAATGAGTCCACCGTGTCGCCGATGCGGAGGGTCTTGGATGAAGGCCGTCCGCGTCTCATTCCGACCCCCCCTTGAAGCAGATCAATGAAGCCACGCAGGTGCCACAGCCAGTCGCAGGCGTACCAACCATGGTCACCTCCGAGCCTCTCAATACATCTGAAGACAACTGCAGGTGGAGCGTCGACCATTAACGTCCGGGAATCGACAATGCGCGTGCCGAACCGGACGCCTCCCCAGGAACGCTGCGTTCCGGATGAGGAGAGCGAGTCGGACCAGCGCGTCTCTGAGAAATGCGTCTCCTCACGGGCAAGGGCTCGGCGAATTGCCTCATCGATTCCTATTGGATGAACAGAGAAAGTGGCGAGCGCGCTGCTCTCCCGTACTACCGTGACATGGACAATGCTCTCAATAATGGACCGCCCGATACGAGCGTAGAGCGGCGTGATCAATCCTAGCCATAGAGCAGACAGCCAGGGGGTCAGGACTGGCACCGGGATGATGAGAGGCGTGAGCCCCCGCTGACGCCCGTACGCACGCATCATGTCCGCGTAAGAGACTTGGTCGGCACCGCCGACTTCGTAGATGCGGAATTTGGAGAGGGGAATCTGAAGCGTCTCAATCAGATAGTCCAGCAAGTCGTCGATTCCAATTGGTTGCGCCTTCCCCTTGACCCATTTCGGAGTGAGCATAATCGGCAGACGTTCCACCAAAGCACGAACCAGCTCAAATGAGGCACTACCGGAACCAATGACAGCGGATGCGCGAAACTCACACACGGGAATGCCCGACTGCCTCAAGATGTCTCCAACTTCGTGCCGACTGCGTAGATGTGCTGAGAGTTCTTCGTCATCACTGCCCAAGCCTCCTACATAGACGAGGCCCTTCACACCTACCGCCTTTGCTGCTTCACCAAAGTTTCTGGCGCCCTGTCGATCTTTCTCTTCGAAAGACCCGGTCGAACTCATGGAGTGAACCATGTAGTAGGCGACATCCACTCCGCGCATGGCGTGTTCGAGACTCTGTCGGTCAAGTACATCACCTGCGACAACTTCCGTTAAGGGGCCGACTTTCGGCCTGAGAATTTCCGGATGTCTGGCTACGCAGCGCAGACGGTACCCCTGATTCTCCAGCGACGGCAGAAGTCGTCCGCCGATGTAGCCACTCGCACCAGTCAGTAGGATGAGGGATGTTCCTGGGACGGCCGCTGGGATCTCTGTTGATGAATTTCCCGGTTTAGCTTCAGACGTTGTCACGAGAGATCTCTCCGCATAACCGGGTTAACGGGAAGGGAGCGAAGGCCCCCCTTCCGTTAGTTCTGCTCTTACTTCTTCTTCATGCTCTTTCTGATCAGTTCACGGGTTGCAAGATACTCTTGGTTCCCCGGATCCGAGGCCAATGCCTTCTCAATGGCGGCCATTGCCTCAGCGTGCTTTTCAGTACCCATCGCGACTAACGCCTGAATGAATGCGTCGCGACCTGTCTGCACGGCTTCGTCAGACACCATCTGGGCTGACTTTGCGCAACGGAATCCGAGACCGACACCGTAGGAGTTGTTGTCAGGCTGATTCCAGAATCGGTGGCTTGTGTGTAATGAGGTTTCTGGCGCAAGCCATGAACCGCCGCGCAGCACCCGCACCGGTCCTTGGTTGGCAAAGTTATAGCCCTTCTCGGCGCCCGGTGGGTTCATGGCCGGGCTGTTTTTATAGTAGGTCATGTCATACCAATCCTGCACCCACTCGAAGACGTTGCCCGCCATGTTGTAGACCCCAAACCCACTGACTCCCTCAGGATAGGAATCCACGGGCGTTGTGCGGCCAACGTTCTGACCATAATTGACCTTGTTCTTGTCAAGTGTGTGTCCCCATGGATAATGATTGTCTCCGCCTGGTCCTTTTGCCGCCCTCTCCCACTCTGCTTCAGTCGGAAGACGCTTGGTCTCCCATTTGCAGAATGCACTCGCATCAGTCCAGCTCACACCCACAACCGGATGACTTGGCTTATTAAGTCTCGGGTCATCCCAATAGGCTGGTGCCGGGTAACCGACAGCCTTCATGAACTCTTTGTATCGTACATTCGAAGCTTCGAACTTATCGATGAAATAGGCATCAAGCACCACCTGGTGCCTGGCCTCATCCGAATGTTCGCTGCTGCCCATGGTGAACTCGCCCTTGGGGATGAGCACCATATCTTTCTCGCTGGTCGGCATGTCTGCCGCTGTTGCAACAGTGATAGCTCCAGTCATCACTGCCACGCACACTCCGACCTGAAATACCATCCGACTCCGCATAAGCTACCTCCCTAGTTTTTTAGCACCAGGATAATCCTGGCAGAGCAAAGCGTTAACTATAGACGTTCTTGAACCTGAATTGGAATACGTTTTATTTCCGCCAGGGAAGCTGTCATCCCCTCATGGCAAGTTCCTCAATTCTAATGTTGTACAGAAGGAGATGATCGACGACGTCATCACAATTGTCTTAGCGATCGCAGTCAACCTTCGGCGTAACAAGTGACCGGGTAATTTGTCTATTGCGTGTAGGAGCATTTCACCGAATTACCTGTGGATAAAGCTTCCACCCTACGAGCTGAGGGTTGCTCAGCCGCCGCCGAACTCGCCCCTCGTCTCCACGACCAAGAACTCCCCTTTCATGTGGGTGTGAAGATCACACCAGAAGGGAACCTGCGTCGTTGTCCTATCCGGAGTAGATGCCTGAGAGAAGTGCAAAGTCATGGTCTTCCCAGGCTGAAGATGATAGGCCCTGTATCCCTTGCCCTGCGAGTCTTTCATCTCCACACCATCGCCCTCCTTCTTGAGAACTGCGGTCGTAAACGCCGGAGAGGTGATCCCATGAGGAATCGTCCCGTTGTTACGGACGGTTATTGATGTCAATTGATCGGGCATCGTGTGGCCTTTTACGCTATACCCCAGGTCTGTGATGGTAATATCGACGTGCATCTGACCCTGATCAGTGGCCTGGACTACGGATCGCCCATCGAAACTCATCACCGTCAATACGATGGCCCCCATGGCCAGAGAAACTCGCAACCGATTTTTTACATACATTGTGGCTTTCATCACGCCTCCCCTGTGGTTGAAATGGTAAGCTCACAAAGCCTTTGATTGCCCGAACCTGCTCCTACGACATCCCCCCCGATAGTTCAAGCAGTTGATCCGCCCCGTGAGCCTTCTGCTACATATACCTGCACCCTGTTAGAAAGTAAAAGGGAAAACGTGAAACTCAGCTCTTTGTCCTCCGTCTTCAGCACTCATTTTTCAGCACTCAGTCATTTCGTAATGACCACCTCTTTTCGTTTGCCTTTTGACGCGCCAGTGGAGGATGGTTTAGGCAATTGGAATGCCGACCGAAATGCAGCGTGCAAGTGAAACAATTATGATAAAAGTTAAGGGGTTAGAGAGACTGCTAACGAGCCGGCGTTATGGGGGGAGGAGCGCCCAGCATGCTGTGCGGGGGTGGCCCCGCAAAGAGAAGAGGGGGTAACCTGGTTGGTCCTCCGTGCTCACGGAAGGCGCACAGCAGACTTCATCGTATTCTCAGCTTATGGGAGGTGCTCCCTCCATGTGCGCAATAGAGAACCAAGCCAGGCCACCCCAAGAAGAAAGTATCGAGCAAGCCTGGAAGGACCATCATTAGGCGGTGCTCACTCGATGGGCGTAGTGAAATCAGGACGGGTGTCATTCCAGAAGAAGGGAAAGAACAAGTTCTGTAGATGGTGGGGCTAACATTCTTGACAGGTTACGAAAACGCTGTGTAAGGTGCGAGTTCAATATAATCTTGTTAGGCGCGAACTCGAACCACGGCAGGAAGAAACAATGTTCAGTCGATACTACCGTGCTGCCCTCATGGTGGTTGTGTTAGGAGTGTTCGTGAGTATGCCCATGGTGCATGCCTATCCAACCGCAACGGGGAACGTGAGCGAAGCCATCGATCACGCGAAGCAGGCGGTGACCCATGGTAAAGCTGGGCATGTTGACGAACTTGTGAAACATGCGGAAACGGCGTTGGATTTTGCGAAGATGGGCGGCAAAAGCTTAGAGGTGAGCGAAGGGATTCATCATCTGAAAGAAGCCATCACCCATGGGAAAGCCGGTTACATCGATGTGGGAATCGAACACATCCAGACCGCCCTCAAGTATTTATCCGAGGTCAATTGACGGACAGTTTTCCGAGCGTAAGCGACTAAGCATTGGGATCGCGTCTTGCTTTGTGCATGCCAGCCGATCAGTGGCTCTTTATCTTTTACTCTGCAATTCCACATTCACGGGTCTAATCTCCGATAGATCTTCGAGCCGCTGGTACCAACGGGTACCGGCACGCCACAAGGCCGAGTCCATCTGGGCATAGATCGTCCCGGGGTGCTCATAGTGAATGCCATAGGCTTGTGAGGCGGCACATCGACAGGGAAACACGAACGAATTGTCCGAGTTGTCCACCTCCACCTCAAATCGTGTCACGGCGAAATCACGTGTGAGCCAGATCTTGAACCAACAATGCGCATGATAGTCATCGACTTTCATCGATTGCTGATAGCACGGCAAGACGTCTCGGACAGTAGCCATGGGCAACGACGTATTGTAAGCTCCCCCGTCAACGAGACATTTCTAAAGGAGAACTTCTGGTCTCCAATTGAGCCCGATAGGTGGCCGGCGGGAGCCCCGCGAGCGCCTCATGGAGCCGCTCTTCATTGTAACTCTGCAACCAGGCCGCACTGATCTCACTCACCTGGGCTAACGCCTCGAACACATAGGCATCGAGGACTTCCGTCCGATACGTTCGATTAAACCGCTCGATGAAGGCATTCTGATCCGGCTTGCCGAGCTGGATGTACCGCAACTCAATGCCGTGATCCGCACACCAACTGACGAATGACTCCGCGAGGAATTCGGGGCCATTGTCGAGCCGAATCGCCTGCGGCTGCCCACGCCAGCTCACCACGTGCTCCAACACACGGATCACGCGCTCAGCTGGGAGCAAGGTATCCACTTCGATGGCCACCCCCTCCCGCACGCCTTCATCCAGGATATTAAGGGTGCGGAATTGCCGCCCGCCGTCCAGCGTATCGCTCATGAAGTCCACCGCCCACACCACATTGGGCTTCGGCACCACGCTCAGCGGTTGACGGAACCGAACCGGGAGACGCTTCTTGGTCCGGCGGGGGAGATTCAGCTGCAGGACACAGTAGATCCGCCAGAGCCGGTTATGATTCCACGGTTGCCCATCGAGCCGCAGTCGGTCATAACATTTCCAGACGCCCCATCGACTCTTGGCTGCCACGAGCGTGGTGAGGGCCGCGATCACCGGCGCATCGCGCCGCGCCCAATCCACCAGGGGCCGATCGGACGTCGCCCGTCCGAGGCCCACCGCGGCACAGGCCCGCTGAACTGGGAGGCCGTTCACCGTGACCAAGTGTGTCACGACCTCCCGCCGCTCAGCAGGTCGTAGAGTTTTTTTTGCGAGGACATCCTTCAGCGCGGCATTCTCTAACGACAGCTCCGCATACATCCGCTTCAGGCGACCGTTCCCGTATTCCAATTCCTTCAGCCGCTTCACGTCGGAGGCCTCCAGCCCGCCGTACGTGGCTTTCCACGTATAGTATGTGGCGGAACTGATGCCGTACTGCCGCTAGATCTCATTGACCGGGCGGCCGGCATCGGCCTCCTTTAAGATGCTGACGATTTGGGTCTCCGTGGACTTCGACTGGCGCAGGGAAACCTCCTGGCTAGAGTGACTCTTCTGCCAGAATGTTCTCCTTTTGACCTGTCTCAGATTGGGGGAAGCTTACAGAATGACGTGGTATTGGAGAGGATGGGCGAGACAGAAAAGTCGGGAAATCGCGTTATAATTCCGTTATATGGAAAAATATAATAATAAAATAAGTATCTTATAGAGTATTTTAGACTCTGTCATGATTAACCGAGATGCACTAGTATAACCTTTTCGTTGCCCTAAGGATGGGAGCTAGAATTTAGTTAAACCCCCAGGTCTTGGGCGATAGGTTTTGGGCAAAGGCTTAGGATTCATCTTTGGGGAACTCCTTGCTCTGTTTGAGCCAGAGTTCAAGGAGTCTGGTTTCGCGTTCGGACTGAGAAATGTGCTCCAACGCAAAGGCGCCCGTCAGGCGATCTTCGTAAAACGCCCGTTGCTTGGCGTAGGTTTTCTTGAAGGCTGCCGTCTTCAGGGTGTTCCAATTCGCATCGGAGATTCCGGCCTGGGAACGCAAGAGCTCAATTTCGATGGCTTGGAAGGCAAAGGCTTTCGCTAAAACTTTGATGACCGTGGCATTGGACAGGAACCTTGGCGCTTTCTCAGCCATGATTCATTGTCTCGGACAGTATGCCGTCAATACGCCTCTGCCGAGGCGAGCCCGGCATCCGCAAAGGTGCGGATGCCGAGACGAGGAATCAATCAGTTCCGCACGCCGCTCCACACTTTTGCCGGATCAATCACCTTGTCGGGGTTGAGGGTCTTCGCCCGCTCCAGCAGGACATCGGTCCCTTCTGGATACGCCGGATCAGAAATACAGCAATTATCGACCGGACAGACAGCTGCACATTGCGGTTCGTCGAAGTGACCAACACACTCAGTGCACCGGTCATGCGCGATCACGTACACAGTATCCCCCACACCCTGACCGTCCCCCACATGGAGCCCTTTCTCTTCCGCGCCGCTGCGCGTTTCGAAGATGGCTTCGTTCGGACACTCCGGCAGGCAGGCGCCACAGTTGATGCATTCGTCGGTAATCAGCAGTGCCATGATCCTGGTCTCCTTAATTCATTAAAATTGAACACGGATTTGGACCATGTATGGTGCACCTTTAGACGCGTGTCTGTCAAGGCAATGGTTCGCAAGCAGAATTGTGCAAGAGGCATGTGGGAGCACAGGCAGATGCTCATGCAAACGGTTTGCGCACTATGGTACGGTATATCTTCACCTGGAGGGAACATTATGGTGTCCAGAAGGCCTGAGCTCGAAAAAGACAATCCCATCGCGACGCAACCATATGTGGGGCCGCGCAGGCGTCACACGCAGGCCGTGTCTGTATCGATGGAAGAATCCGCTGAAATGGGCGAAATGAAGACGGCATTGTACGCATTGACTAAGGCGGCGTCTCAGGCTGTGAAGGGATTGCCGAACACAAAGGTGGCAGGAAAAGATCTGAACGCCCTCCGGGATGCGATTGCCCAAGCCGAGCAGGTGCTGTCTGTGACGGGCCACGCCACTTAATGCACGGTGAGCCAGTGGATCTTGAAGTAGCCCCGCACCAGTCTCTCGACCGATGCGAAATGCCACTCCAGCAGATTCTTGAATCGGCATCGGCAGTCGGCCAGGGCTTCGTCGGCGGTCGTAAATGGCGTGATGACCGAAAGAAGATGGCCGTAGTAATCCATGTATTTTTGAACCTCTAATAACCCTCTTTGTAAATTACAAATCGTGAGCATAAACATCAATGAAATCAATTGTCTTTAGGTTCTAAAACTTTAGTATAAGAGAGTTATTCACGGTTATTTTGAGAACGATTTTAGAACGAAAAGGAAAACGAATGGCGGAGTATTGGAGGTATTTGAGAAGAAAAACGAAGCAAAAAGGTCTAAAAAAGGTACTAAGTTGTTGCTAAGTAATTTTGTACCGTCATAAGTTACTGTAATATCACGATTACTTGTGCTTATTTTGCAAAATCGTCTCAGGAGTAGACGGTGTTGATTTGGCAGCGGAAGGCGGAATATCCTCGGTTATCTACGCAGACGAAAGGTATGCAGGTAACAGCCCAAGGCAAAACAAAGAGAAGGTTGCGAGCACCGATTGATGATACAGGGGAGATCCGCGCTTCTTCGATCCAATCTGAAAGACGGTCTGTATTTTAACAGCTAACATGCGGTTGGTGGGGCCGGCCGGGATTGTGGACGATAGCGGGGTGTGCATTCACCTTGCGGATTCAAGAGCCTGCCGGATGCGCTGGATATCACTGTGCAGTTCAGGTCCGTTGTGGAGCACCGGCTCGTGCGGAACCCGCCACACCGGCTCCAGTGGGGCTGGGTCATTCACCAGGCGAGGAATGATGTGCCAATGAATGTGGGGAAGTTGATTGCCGAGCAGCTCGTAGTTGATCTTCCTGGCCCCATAGGCCTGCGCAAGTGCCTTGGCGACTCTGCTCACTTCCTCCATGAGCTGGATCCGCTCCGTCGGCGCCAAATGGAACAATTCCGTCGCGTGGCGTTGCAAGACAACGACGGTCCAACCGGTGAAAAATTGATCGTCATGGAGATAGGCTTTCGAGAGCCCAAGATCCGCGATGACATGCTCGGCTCTGGGCCAGATATGCTGGCACGCTTTGCAGGACGGATCAGTCATGGCCAGCTGGCTTTGCGCCACTCTTCTTTTATCACGACGCCTTTCTTGATCAACAGTTGAATGGGCTTGTCCATTGGGGTAGGGCCGGGCTGCGCGGGTGCCTGAGCCTGAGCGAGTGGTGCCGGTGATTCCGCGCGTTTCGGTTCCGATGGCGGGCGTTTTTCCTCAGCACTCGAAAGGATGGTGTGAAGACCGCCACGTAATCCTTGTTTCTGAGGCGGATGGACACCGGAGGACTGTCGGTTTGTGGCGCAAGACCTGAGGCCGTTCTCGCAAGGATACGGAAGTACGGCTTCCTCTCGCTGGTCAAGCCCTCTGCATCCAAGACATCAAATTGATCGAAGAACAACTCGCCCATCAATTCTTTCCGGTCTTGGCCAGCCAAGGTGGTAATTTTATCGAGCACAATGGTCAGTGAGTCAGCGATGATTAGATCGGGAGCAGATTTCTCACGCTGACGTCGTACCAATAATCGCTGGTAAAAGTATCGCAGCCTTTCATCGTAACGGTCGGACTCACACGCCTGGTGGCATCCGTCAGCTGGTCGAACGAGCTGGCGGAGGCACCGATCGGTTCAATCAAAAACACGCAGCTGACCAGTGCAACGAAGATGGCAGATCGTGCGGGCATTCAGGTGCCCTGGACCTTGTATCGTATGGACCGTTACGATCACCTGCAGTATAGCAAAGATCAATGGATTCAGCGAGTGCACTCGGCTTTCGTTGCCTTGACACTTTCTTTCACCCGACGATATTCTGGCTGGCACGTGGGCGCCACTGGGAATTTCAACGCGATTTCACTTATGCTAACCCTGCTGTCGCCGGTAACGCTTGTGGTTCCGCGGCGAGTCGTGGCCGAATTAATGCGGCTGTACGACTATTCGCATCCGCTGAAACCGGGGATGGTCATTCGCGGGTACGACCGGGCTCATGCGGTGCGGACGGCCAAGATGTGCGTGGCCGTGGCGCATCGGTTGGGCCATCCCGCTGATCGAATCTATCAGTACCAAGTTGCGTGCTTGCTCCATGACGTAAGCCGTGCGGGCCTCGATCGCCGTCTATTTGGCAAGATCTGGTCGTGGGCCAAGGCCCATGGGATTCCCACCAGACCTCGTGAATGGCGTGCGGTCCATCCCGCGACGATCTATGGCCGGGAGACGGAGGCCTTTTTGTCCCGTTATGGGGCGGACCTGGAGGCAGCCGGTATTCCGATGACGCCCTGGGCGAAGGAGCAGGTCGAGATGCGGCTCGGACACGCGCGCCGGTTGCGGCGACGCTTGGTGGTGGTTCGTCCCACTCTTCGCCGGCTGGGGTTGCGATGGACTCCCTGGATGCAAGACGTGGTGCTGTACTATTACTATCCGGAGAAACTGGCCAAAGCCAAACCCTGGGTCAAGCAGTTGGCGGAGATTCTCGTCGCCTGCGAACAGTTCGAGGCGTACAATAATCGGCAACGCGGGCGCGATTACTATGTGCGGCGACGGGAAGCGCTGACCGATGCCTTTGCCTATCTCGATAAGCTTGCACAAGATGGTATTCTGAGCGGCAACGTGATGTGCGCTTTGCGTGGGTTGGCTGGTGAAGGGGCCTTCGATGCCATTTTGGAAGCGGCACGGGGCTGCTCTTTGACCAACGCGGAGCGGTGCTACTTGCGTAGCCTTGTACCGGGAGGTGGCTGATGGCCGTCAAGACCGTGCCGTTGCACATCGGGATGACTGGCGACACGCACATCGAAAATCTCACAAAACCGGTCTCGTCCGCCGTGGTCCAATCTGGGCTGGTTGCGGGTCTTGTGACCGTTTTCATCAAGCACACGACGGCATCGGTCATGATTATCGAGGACGAGCCCGGTATCCGCGCCGATACCAAGGATTTTTGGGACCGAACCGTTCCTGCCGATCCCCGCTGGCAACACAACACGAGAAATCCTGGTGAAGACAATGGCCATAGCCATCTGCGCGGTCAGTTGCAGGGGCCGTCGGTCACGATTCCCTTCGCGGATCGTACGCTGCTGTTGGGAATATGGCAGCAGATCGTCCTGGTCGATTTCGACACGCAAGCTAGAAGTCGTGAGTTGATTGTGCAGATCATAGGTGAGTAGGAATGAGAGATCGAATGCGAGGGTTTGTCATCGGGGCTGTGGTTAGCGCAGGGTTCGTATTCTCTATTGCGCAGGCTGGTTCCGAATGGGGCATGCCCTTGGGGGCCGCATATGAAGGGCTCGAGGGCAAGCCCCGTCCCGTCACACCGGCGCCCACTGAATTGGGGCCTGATGAACGAGCAACGATCTCGGTGTTTGAACGGGCGACACGATCCGTTATCTTTATCGCGAACACGGCTATCCAGCGGGATTTCTGGTCGCTCGACACCATGGAAGTGCCGCAGGGGTCTGGGTCTGGCTTCATTTGGAGCAAGCAGGGGCATCTCGTCACCAATTTTCACGTTATCTACGGAGCGAATTCGATCAAGGTGACCCTGGCAGACCACAGTGAACATGAAGCTAAGCTGGTCGGCGCCGATCCGGATCACGATCTGGCGGTCTTGCAGATCCAAGCTTCCGACTCTGCGTTGGAGCCGCTGGCCGTCGGTGTCTCGCACGACTTGCGGGTTGGACAAAAGGTGTTGGCCATCGGCAATCCCTTCGGGCTCGACCATACACTCACGACTGGCGTGGTGAGTGCGCTTGGCCGGACGATCAAGTCGATGTCCCGGCGGACAATCGAAGGTGTGATCCAGACCGATGCGGCGATCAATCCGGGCAACTCCGGTGGTCCACTGCTGGATAGCGCGGGTCGTTTAATCGGAGTAAACACACAAATCATCAGCCCCAGCGGGGCCTATGCCGGTATCGGGTTCGCTGTGCCGGTGGACACGGTGAACCGCATTGTGCCGGAACTCATCAAGTATGGTAAGTTGATTCGTCCGGGATTGGGAGTCTCGCTGGTGTCGGATGCTGTGGCCAGACGTTGGGGGATCAAAGGTGTGATAATCGGAAAAGTAGCGCGCGGTGGCAGCGCTGACCGGGCCGGGTTGCACGGCGTGCGTGAAACGGCCACGGGTCACATCGAGCTCGGAGATGTCCTTGTCGCGGTGGAGGGTAAGCCGGTCGGGACGATGGACGACCTGATGGATGAGATGGAGAAATACAAAGTTGGCGAACGTGTGAAAGTGGATGTGATACGAAAAAACAAGCGGCAGACGGTAAATGTCACGCTGCAAGCGGTCAACTAGATGATGTGTGCCCAGACATGAGGAGTGTTCCATGAGCGATCATCGCTCTTTTGAGAGTTACAGCGAGCAATCCGGCGCAAGAGGCGGCCACGAGACCGGCGCGGGTGCGGCACAGACCGGCTCCGATCCACTCGAATTGATCGAACAGTGTCTGGGATTGTTCCCTGATACCGACCTGCGCCAAAAGATTCTGTATAAACTCCGGCATGCCGTGATGCTGTCTCAAGCGGCCCATCAACAGCGCGAGGCTGAGTTCAAGAAACTCAGCGAGGTGGCGACCAAATTAACAGCACCGGCGAATCGGATCGGCACGTTGCTGGACATCCCCAGCGAAGGGCTTGCGCGGATTCTGGTCGGCGGGGCCGAGTACTATACCAATGTCGATCCCCGCGTGCCCGTGGCCGACCTGAAGATCGGCACGCAGATTCTGGTTAACGAAGCCTATGCGGTCATCAACACGCTGGGTTATGACCGGAACGGGCCGATTTTGAAATTAGCCGAGGCGATGGCCGATGGGCGGCTGCGTTTCGAACAGGAAATGGGGCGGCAGCCGCTGATCTTGCAACGGTCCTCCGGCTTGGCCGGGGTCGAACTGAAGGCGGGCGACGAGGTTCGCATCGATCCCACCTTTCGCATCGCGATCGAAAAGCTGACGGATCGGAAGACGGGCAAGCATGTGCTCGATGAAGTACCGACGGTGACGTGGGAGCAGATCGGTGGGCAGCGCGAAGCGATTGCCGCGATCAGAAAGGCCATCGAGTATCCCTTGCTCCATGCCGATACGTTTCAGCGGTTTCAGTTCTCCCAGCCCAAGGGATTCTTACTTTATGGCCCGCCTGGATGCGGCAAGACTTTAATTGGACAGGCAGCAGCCGGCAGCCTCTCCAAACTGCTGCGCGAGTCGTCGCAGGCCGATGCACAGGCGGCAGGCGGACGGCCTCCAGTGACGAGTGGAGCCTTTCTCCATATCAAAGGCCCGGAAATTCTCAATATGTGGTTAGGTGAGTCCGAGCGAATGGTTCGCGATCTCTTCGCCCAAGCCCGGGCCCGCCGGAAAGACGGTGCCCTGCCGATCATCTTCATTGACGAGGCGGAATCGGTGTTAAGCACGCGCCGCGCCATGCGCTCGTTCAATATTTCTAACACGCTGGTGCCGATGTTCTGTAGCGAGATGGATGGCATCGAATCGCTGCGCGACGTCGTTATCATTCTGGCCTCGAACCGGCCTGATCTCATTGATCCCGCCGTGCTGCGCCCGGGCCGCATCGACCGGAAGATCAAGGTTGCCAGGCCAGATCGGGAGGCTTCCACTGAGATTTTGAGGTTGTATCTGACGGAGGAGCTACCGCTGCATTCGTCGGTTGTGTCGGAGCGAGGCGGGGAGCTGAGACATGCTGTCGCTTCTTTGGTCAATGAGACCATCGAGGCGATCTTCAAACGGACCGATGAGAACCGACTCCTCTCGATCCGGCTCCGCAACGGGCAGAGCCATGTGCTCTATCGTGCGGATTTGATCAGCGGGGCGATCCTGTCGTCGATCGTGCAGCGAGCAAAAGAAAAGGCGATTGACCGAATGATTCAGTCTGGCGAGCTGGCCGGGCTCTCGGCAAAGGATCTGTTTGACTCGGTGACGGAGGAATTCCGTCAAGGCGAGATGCTGCCTCCTGACGATGCGGCGGAAGAATGGCTGAAGTTATTGGACCACCATCCGGAGCAAGTCATCGAAATTTCCTCGTTTCGCCGTGGACGGCAGTCGAAAGAGCGGCTGGCCAATCAGATTATCTGAAGCGCTATGCGTCTGTTTGGTCTTGAAACTGAGTACGGCATCACGCGGGACGACCTAGCAGAGGTCGATCCTGTCGTTGAGTCGATGGAGCTCGTGCGCGCGCATCTGACGGCGTCGTTTGAACGGCGCTGGGACTATGCGGGGGAAGATCCGCATGAAGACGCGCGGGGCTTTCGTGTCTCCGGTCTCGCACAGGATAAGGAGGAGAACGAATTTGTCGAACGTGACGCCCACCGACCATTTTCTTTTCATGATATGAAAAGCGATCTAGTGCTGCCGAACGGCGCGCGTTTTTACAATGACCATACCCATCCGGAATACTCGACGCCAGAGTGCCGCACGTTGAAAGACCTGCTGGCGCAAGATCGCGCGGGGGAACGGATCGTTCAACGAGCGGCAGACCGGAGGAATAAGACTCTCGGCGGCGAGCACGTGCAGCTCTACAAAAACAACACGGATTTCCACGGACACAGCTATGGCTGCCATGACAATTATCTGGTGCCGCGCTCGATCCCGTTTTTCCGTCTGGTCGCAGGCCTGCTGCCGTTTCTCGTGAGCCGGCAGATGATCACCGGTGCAGGCAAGGTCGGGATCGAGGCACAGGAGTCAGGATTTGTGCCGGGGCACTTTCAGCTGTCGCAACGGGCGGACTTCATGGAAACGGAGTTGAGTGTCGATACGATGCACAACCGGCCGATCCTTAATACGCGTGATGAGCCGCATGCTGATCCGAGGAAATTCCGCCGACTGCATCTGATCATCGGCGATGCCAATATGTGTGAATATGCTACGGCGTTGAAAGTTGGGACGACGCGGTTGGTGCTGGAGTTGATCGAACGGAAAGCAGTCCCGTCTCTCGAATTGGACCAGCCGGTGGCGGCGGTGAAACAGCTCTCTCGCGACAGTGACCTGAAGGGGGTCGTTCGGCAAAAGAACGGGTCCAGTATCTCCGGCCTGGATATTCAGGAGCAGTACTATCGGGCGGCGGTGCAGACCTTTACTGGTCTTGACGAGGAGACGGATTGGGTGTTGCGCGAATGGGGCGACACGCTGACGTTGCTGGGGCAGGATCGACGCCGTTTGATCGGCAAGTTGGACTGGGTGACGAAACTGTGGCTGCTGGAAACGTTCATGCAGGAAGAACGGATCGGGTGGGATGATCCCTGGCTGGCCAGTTTGGATTTGGAATATCATAACGTGCATCCAGAACGAGGACTCTATCTCGGACTTGAGGCTGAGGGGAAAGCATGGCGAATGACAGCCGAGGCCGATATCCAACGGGCTCTGGCTACAGGACCGGCCGATACGCGGGGAGGAGTCAGAGGGCTCTGCGTCAGGCGCTTTTCCGATCAGATTAAATCGATGCAGTGGGAACGGGTTCGGTTTATCGGAGGGTTACTGTCGCCCACGCTCGACATGAGTGGCCTGTTCGAGCCAGCCGAGGTGAATCGGTGCCTGGCAATTTTCGAAGCCGCTGCCTCTCCGATGGATGCGTTGACTGCATGGAACGAAAGAAAGGATTCGCGATCATGAGCTACAACACGATGCCAGAACGTCGCGAAGGTCCGGTTGATCCCATGCCGAATCCCGGTTCTACTGAAGAAGGCGGCGGGCCCCGGAGGCCGGAGGGCGATTCACCTGAGAAAGGCAACCTCCTGAAACGGATGAAAAAGGTCGATCCGAAACAGGCGGAGCGGTATCGGCAAAGGACTGGGGAATAGGCGGCAATTGCCATACGTCCATCAGAGAAACAGGAGCTTTTCCCGGGACGAATGACGATTAACGCTTGATGATTCACGGAGATGACCATGGGAATGCACGGTGATTTTTTTCAACTGCTCAAAGAGCAGGGATATCAATTAGGCACACCGGTGGCTGCAATCGCCGGGGTTGAAATTCCGACGGCGACGACCATTCTAGCGTTTAAGTATCGTGACGGTGTACTGGTGGCCGGAGACCGTCGGGCGACGGCCGGCAATATGGTGATGTACGATCGGACCGACAAGGTACTGGAGATCGACCGTCACAGCGTCATGGCCATCGCCGGTGTGCCGGCGACCGCGTACGAGATGGTGCGGATCTTGGAGCACTCGTTCAAGTACTACCGACGGACGCAACTGCAAGAGCTGAGCTTCGAGGGCAAACTGCGGGCCGTGTCGAAGCTGCTCAAGGAGAACGTCGCGGCTGCGCTCTCCGGCACCGGCGCGGTCGCTCCGATTTTCGCCGGTTATGATTGTGAACAGGAGACGGCCAAGATTTACTTCTATGACATCCTTGGTGCAGAGTTCGAAGGGGTAGAGTACGCCGTTTCAGGGTCGGGGTCGCCGACCATCCGAGGCATTCTCCATTACCTCAACACGTGGGAGGAACAGCCATTGAATGCTCTGCCGGAAGAACCGGCATTAGTGCAGGCCTTGCGTCTGCTGACAAGCGCGGCGGAATTCGACAGCGCCACTGGCGGCGTGAACCGCGAGGCCAATCTCTATCCAATCATCAAGTTGATTACGACGGGTGGAGTCGGCGCTGTGCCGGAGGCGACACTCAAATCCTTATTCGAAGCTAAGGTCGTGCGTCATGTATGAAGAGCCGTATAAGTGGGTCGAGGCGATTGACAATCGCCGCCAGTATTTGGACGATCAGTTCAAACAAGGCAGTCCGGTTGTTGCGCTGGCCTATGACACCGGGATTCTCTTGCTGAGTGTCAGCAAGAGCACGTCGAAATTCTATGAGATTTACGATCGATTGGCGCTCGGCGGTATGGGCCATCCGGCCGATTTGGAAAAGCTGCGCGTCAACCTGCTGGAGATGGCGCATGTGGAAGGCTTTAATCGGTCACCGTCGGACGTCACGGGCAGTCGCATGGTGAAGTATGGCATCGCGCCGGTGATCAAGCAGGCGTTTGAAGAAGTCTTCAAGGCCCCGTTCATCGTGAAGCTCCTGTTGGCGGAGTTAGGTCACAAGGCCGGGAAAGATTCGTTCCTCGTTGTCAACTACGATGGCACGTTCGAGGAAGGAACATCTTGTACGGTACTAGCCGCATCGAAGACGGTGGAACAGGAGATGATTGCCTCTATCCGCGGAAAGGTGTCAGCCGTGCTTTCGCTAGAACAGGCGTTCGATCTCGCACTTCGAACCTGGGCGTTGGGCGATCGGTTGCAGCACAAAACTGTTGAGGAACCGTCCGGAGAAAGCTCGTCGGGACAGCCGGAAGATACAGAGGCGACCTCTCTCTCTGCTTACTTGCGTGACAGAGTGGCTGAGAAGACCATCGAGTGCGTGCTGTTGGATAGAAACCGCTCCGATTCGTCGAAGTATCGGGCCTTGCCTTCCGATGAGATAGGCCGCCTGCTGCCGAAAGATCTCACGCCTCTCATTTTATAAACACCATGCTGAACCGTATTTTCGGGTTGGAAACGGAATACGGATTGCTCGTCCATCAAGACCGTCCTGAGCGCTCGCCCACCTGGTTCGCACACAAGCTGCGCGATCATATATTCAACGTCCAACGGCGTGGCGTGCTGGATCTTCATCACCGTGGCCATGATGAACCGCCAGGCAACGGTGGATTCTTGACTAATGCCGGTCGTATCTACCTCGACATGGGACATGTAGAATATGCGTCGCCTGAATGCCACAGTTTAATGGACGCGGTGGCGACGGATCGTGCGGGGGATCGGATGCTGCAACAGGCGATCGACGACTTGGGCTGGACCGACCAGATCTCGCTGATTAAGAACAACATCGACCACGAGACCGATGCGACGTTTGGATCACATGAAAACTATCTGGTGACGCGGCGGTTTCCGTTTTCACGGCGCGGGCTGGCGCCGCTGGTCACATTTCTCGTGACCCGGCAAATTTTTACCGGATCGGGCCGTATCGGTTCGGCAAGTCCTCAGGATGCTTGGGTGCAGATTGATCGCTTGATCGTGCCGCGAGCGGCGCTGAGAGACGGGACGAGTGCCGTGCAGGTGCCGTTTCAAATATCCCAGCGTGCCGACCACATCATGAATGATTTCTTCGAGTGGGTGCAGCAGAATCGGGCAATCGTGAATACGAGAGACGAGCCGCTGGCCGATCCGGATCAATACCGCCGCATCCATCTGTTGCTCGGCGACTCCAACATGGCTGAATACGCAACGGCTCTCAAACTGGGTACGATGGGGATCGTGTTGCAACTCATCGAGGAGGGACATGCCCCGTGTGGTCTCAATATTCAGGAGCCGGTGGAGACCTTACAAGAGATCTCGCAAGATCAGAAGCGCCAGTGGTTGGTGCGGCTGGAGTCGGGCGAGACCATCTCTGCCATCGACATTCAGGAGCAGTTTCTTGCCGCCGCCCACGCGCATTGCCATGGACAGGACGAGGAGACCGACTGGGTGCTCGCGCAGTGGGAAGCGGTACTCCGAGACCTCCGTGGGGAATATGCCGCGCTTGTCGGGCGCGTCGATTGGGCGTCGAAATTGTGGCTATTGGAGTCGTATCGAGAGGCAGAGCAGATCAGATGGGACGATCCGATGATGAAGAGTCTCGACCTGGAGTACCACAACCTGAATAGAGACAAGAGCCTCTATGATGGACTCGTGGAGGAGGGCCGCGTGCCACGCCTGACGACGGACAAGGCGATTGATCTAGCCGCTGATCATGCGCCAAAAAACACTCGCGCCTTTGGGCGAGGGGAATTGGTGAAGCATCTGCTGGCTGCCGGTTGTCTGTCAGAATCGAACGAGCCCAAGGCGGACGAACGACTCTTTCCTTCTTATGTCATCAACTGGTCGATCTTTCAGGTGCGCGGCAAAATGCCGTTTTCGATGTCGGATCCGTTCAAGACCTACGTGCAAGAAATCAGATCCCATCTGATAGGATGTTGAAAAAGACTGCCCGCTTTGGTCTTTTGCTCGTTGCGGCCTTACCGGACGGCCTTTTAAACACCCGGCTGGATTCCCTTATGTCCTGTTCCGTAAAAATTCCACCATCCGATTCTCAGCCCAATACGCATCTTCGCCGTTCCGGCTCCGATGAAAGAATCCGCAATGGCCTCCGTAGGGTGGGGCGATCACGCGGATGGTCTTGTGTTGCTGAATGGTCGGTGTTGTGAACATGGCATAGGGGATGAAGGGGTCATCCTGGGCCGTGATGATGAGTGTGGGGACCGAGATCGCGTCCAGCACATGCCGCGCGCCAGCTCGATCGTAGTAGTCAGCGCCGTTCTGATAGCCACCGTCCCGCGCCGTATATCGATCATCGAATTCACTGATTGTCGCGACGTGGTCGAGCATCGAAAGATCCCACTTTCCTGGAAACAGGGTCGCTTTTCGGCGGAGACGTGATTTTAGCCCAGTAACGAAATGGCGGTGATAAATCCAATTGCGCGGTTCTTCCAATGCGTGTGCGCAGACCATCGGGTCGATATTCGGACAGACGGCGGCGACCCCAGTCAAGGCTGGCTCGGTTGCACCCAATTCACCGGCGGCTTTGAGCACCAGATTGCCACCCATCGAATATCCGATCAACCAAATGTGGTGCAGTTCATCGCGTTCGATCAATTCCTTCACGATCGCTCGGTAGTCGCCGCTAAGGCCGCTGTTATAGAGACTGGGCGTCAGATGCTCTGTCCCGCCGCAAGTACGCTGGTTCATGCGGACGATGTTGAAACCGATGCGATAGGCCTTAACGGCGATGCCGCGCATATAGACGGATTCGCTGGACCCTTCGAGTCCATGCACCAAGATTACAGTGGGCGCTGCCTTCCGATCATGTTGCCAATGGCAGACGCCGAGCAGCTGGGTCTCCTGCGCGGTCGTAAAGAGGCGGGATTCGTGCGGCAGTTCTGCCAACGAGATTGTCCGTGGCCAGTAGCGGGGGACGAGGGTCATTACATGGCCGTTTCGGAGCCATAGGGAGGGCTGAAAGGTCGATGCGGTCTCGATCATAGGGTGAATCATAACGCAAACAGGCATTGGTGCATAGAAAGAATGTCTGGATCATCAAGCCAACTTTGTAATTACTATCAATAATGTAGCGGCGTGAAAGCGCCATGACAAGCGCAGCGAAGAGAGGTGCTAAGATGATCAGGGGCGCGATAACGTTCGATATGGATCCTTGCCGGCTTGTTTGTTTGAGAGTCACTCGAGAGTTCTTCTAGCCGACAAGAATGGCTCCCCGGGCAGGACTCGAACCTGCGACCAGCCGGTTAACAGCCGGCTGCTCTACCAACTGAGCTACCGGGGAATGAAGACTTGATGAAAACAGAAATACATTCTAGCAAATGAAGCAACGGAGTGGAACGCTTTTTTACACGTCGAAATCTTCAGTCTCGTCCTCGTCGGAGGAGGCATCCGTGTTGCCTTTGGCCATGGCGGCATAATGTTTGGCCCAGGTGAGGTACAGGTTGCCGCTGTCTCGCATGGTATCGGCTGCTTTGACGAGCTTCTCCACCAGTTCCGGATCCTTGCCCGTCGATTGAATGATCGACGCCTGCCGTTCAATGGCTTTAGGATAGAGAGTAATCAAGCCGGAAATCTCCCTGAGTAATTCGTCGATCGTGTTATCTTCGTTTTCCATCGCTCCCCTCATACCCAAGAAAAAACCCCATAGCGCCAACGCCATGGGGTCTTGCGAGTGTTTGCCCCGATTGTTTATCCCTGGTAGGCTTGCCCCAGCGCCGCCGATTCACCCTTCTTGGTCATCAGTTGCCCGGTGGCGCTGACGGCTTGCATGGTAATGGCAAAGTGTTTGGCGGCGTCACATACGATCACGCAGAGCTCACAACCCTTGCAGCGATCGATTATGACTTCGGCTACCATCTTGGTGCTGTTCAAGTCCAGGCAGTTTGCTTCCGGGCAATACATGATGCACAGCCGGCAGCCTTTTTTGGCGGTGCACTTTTCGTCGATGACCTGCGCTACGTTATACATGCAAGTAGGTTCCTTCTTCTTAAGCCGCGACGGCTGGATTTCCGATGCGCAACTCAACCTTGTTCTTATCGGCCCATTCACTGGCGATCTCGTAGGCCGCCTTTACCGTAGCCAAGTTCTTGGCCAACAACATTTCTTTCTTCGCAAATTTTTTCTTGATGGCTTCGTCCAAGGAAGCGGTGCCTCCTGAGGCGACGAACTTCTTGCCAAACCGTTCTTGGAGCGCGCCATCGAGAGATTCCATCGAGACGCATTTGGTAATACCAGACACGGAACCGATCATTGCCATATTCGTCGAGAGCTCGGTGCCGGCCACTTCAATGGCCAACTCGGTACCCGCGATGTAAAATATCGCAACGTTCAAGTTCTTCAGCCGTTCGATGTCGTCATCGGACAGTAATGGTTGGCCGGAATTGATGATAACCACGCCGCCTTCTTTCACTCCCGAATAAAATGGCATGGTGTAGCTCTTGCCCATGGTAATGACTTGTGGGTGAAAGACCTGAATGACATCAGGAAATACCAACTCACCTCGGTCGTAGATTCGCTCGATGCCGATGCGGCAGTAACTCTCTGCCGGTGCCATGCGTTTCTCTGCGCCGAAGAACGGGTTAGAGATTGAAAATTTGCCATCTCGGTTGGCGGCCATGGCCAAGACGTGTGCGGCAGTAACCGCGCCTTGTCCACCCAAACCGGACATCCGGATATTCAATCGTCTCTTAATCATAAGTCTGCCTCCGGTCTGACTATGCTGATGCCTGGCTCGCCAGCTGTTTGGCAGCGGCTTTCCGTTCTTTGTCCTTCGCGGCCAATTCGGCAAGTAATTGCTTGGCCGGCTCGCTGACGTATTCCTTATACGCGAACCGCTCGGTCGGCTTCTCCGAATCGCGCATTTCTTGCAGCCCTTCCATGCTGTTCTTGCCGATCTCCAGGATGCAGGGTGTGTAGAGTTGTAAGTAGGTCGGACCGATCTCGCGGGCCACATGAACGGCATTACGGATGACCTTTTCGACCAACGAAGGTTTGCTGACCGTACAATTGACGACATAGTGGCAACCGGATTCACGGGCGATCTCAGGCAGGCGCACCTTGTCGAACAGTTTGCCGACCGGGGCCATTTTGGCCACGAACCCCTTTTGCATCAATCCACTTTCCTGACCGCCGGTATTGGCGTACAGTTCGTTATCAAAGCAAATGGTCGTGAATTTTTCCTGCCTGAACCAGGCTTGCAACGTCATGTCCAAGCCGATATCGACGGTGGCTCCGTCGCCGGCAAGCACGACAACGTCCTTCACGCGGCCAGGGAAACGGACGCTCAAGGCACGCTTCAAACCGGATGCGATGGCGTTCTGGTTGCCGAACAGCGAGTGGATGTTGTGTACGGCGACCATCGGGAACACCAAGCTGGTGCAGCCGGTGGACCCGACCATGACCGTATCTTCCGGGTTTGGAAGTGAGGCCAAGATGTAGCGGAAGGCCATCGATTCTGGGCAACCGGCGCAGAGCGAGTGTTGCTCGATGAGTTCCTTAGAGGAACCGATATCTTTCCAGCCTCGATCTTCTTTGCCGTAGGTGGCGCTCTTCACGAGATCCTGATAGTCTGATGGCATGATGTCGTACAGGTCCTCGGAAATTTGAATGCGTTCTTTGCTCATTAAGGCCTCCTCAGGGTCGCTCACGGGAGCGGCCCGGTTCAAAGTCAGTACAGATCAGCTTCCGCGACCAGCCAGGGAGAAGGATTTCATCCCGAGGGCCGTCTTGATTTCGGACACGATGATTTCAGGTGGCATCGTCATGCCACCGCACACGTGCGGGCCGGCATGGACGCGATGCGGATTTGGAATGGTCGCGCGGATTTCCTTTGCCAGCCAGCCGGTCACATTAAACTCCGGCACAAAGATGTGCTTGGCGTTCTTGGTGGCTTCACGGATTTCGTCTTCCGGCCAGGGACGGAGCGTTTTCACCTTGACCAGGCCGCAACGTACACCTTCTTCTTCCAGAAGGCGGATCGCTTCACGGCCCTGTGACACCGCGGTGCCGGAAGTCACGATCAAGATTTCCGCATCCACGTTCTCTGTATCGATGAGGCCATTCAACCAATGGATCGAGTGCTTCCTCGAGCGTTCGATCGCGGCCCAGATTTCCTGCTGCCAGCTTGCATGGGTCGCGTAGCTGATGTAGTTGCTCTTCATCACGAACGGGTCGCGCATCATGCGGACCGGCGGACACTCCATGTCCATACAGGGTACCGGAGAACGATAGGGATCATACGGCGGCAAGCACATGTCGGCCGGCGTGAGATTTACTACGTCCTTGGTGTGCGTCACAAAGAACCCGTCACAGCAGAGTGCGAGCGGCAGGTGTACATCCGGTTCTTCCGACACCAGATAACCCTTGAGAATCCAATCAAAAAAGTCTTGCGCGGTTTCTGCATGCCAGACGAGCATGCCGGTATTTAGCAGATAGGAAATTTCAAGCGTGTCCGGCTGGATCGACAACGGCGAATTGATACCGCGGCAAGTGACGATCATTTGAATCGGCAGCCGCGCACCGGCCCACATCGGAAAGTTTTCCATCGCGCGCATCGTGCCGGGACCTGCCGTCGTGGTGAATACCCGAGCGCCGCCGAACGCTGCGCCAGCGCATTGTGACATGACGGCAAACTCACTTTCCCCGCGGAAGTAGTCGCCGATGTACCCTTCTGCGAATAATTCACCGATCAGCGCGGCCGCTTCCGATTGCGGAGTAATCGGGTAGGCGATCATGACATCGCAGCTAGATCGGCGAACCGCTTCCTTGATGACCTCGGAACCTGTAAAGAACGACGGGGTTCTCGGGGCTTCGTGCAGCAGCTTCCAAGGATCGGTGTATGTTTGTCCCTTTTTGTTCTGTGTCCCAATGACTGATGGGGGGGTAGCCATGGATCCGGCCTCCTTTTCTCTTGCGCTTCCGGTATATCAGCTGGACGCGCTGCTCTTGGCTGTTTCGAGCCGTGGTTGAACCGTCCCTTTCAACCGTTTGATTGTATCGGCCAATCTCATGATTTTCTCAACTGACGCGTCGCGGAACGACAGCATCGCGTCTTCATGGCCAGCTTGCGCGCACATAGCGATGGTGTAACAAGATGTGCCGCCGCGAATGATTTTAAGCGACAAATTGGCCTGATGGCAATGAACGCCGACAAACATGCAGCAGTCGATCTTGTTGTGCCAGATAGTCAGATTCGGGTGATTGGGATTGATTTCGACTTCAGGGTTGATTTTCGGATATTTCGGCCGATAATCCGGCATAGGGATCAGCATCGCCTTTTGGCCTGGTTGGACGCATTCCTTTAATATATTGTACAGATGCCGAATGGCCGTCGCTTTCTTGGCTGCCTTTTCGTTCCAGGCCCATAAAACCAGTGGGCCGGGGAAAATCGTCGGCACCTTCGCCATTAAGAATTGCCGCGCGGCTTCTTCGTATGCTTTTTCTTCCGGCGCAATGACGCCGTTAATATGCGCTTCGCCGGGGTTCGGTAACTGGATGCCCATGCGGGCGGCGGCTGGGGGGAGAAAGTGTTCAGGACCTGGGAGCACGCGGTACTTGCTAATCACGACCTACACTCCAAATAAAAGGTTGAGTTAATACAAGAATAGCGATTTCTCACAGGCTTAATCGAGAACACTCTAAGCTTCCCACTTGCAAACCACAACTACGCAGAAGGCCCACTTGCGTGGGCTTTTGGGCCATCGAGCGGAGCGGATTTAGGCCCATAGGACTAATTCTGAAAGGAGAGTATTTCAGCGTTCAAATCATATAAAGATGAGTATTATAGGTGCCACTCTCTTGGCTTGTCAAACGAAGCGGATCCGGTTTCTCTCGATTTCAAGCATGGGAAATTCGGCTGGAGGGCAGCGTGGTTCTGGCCGGTTACGGAAGTTCCCGACAGGCTTCTTTTAAACCGAGCATGCAGGCTTGGCCAAAGTCGTTTTTCGCCAGGTGTCCTTGGAGCTGAGCTCGATACAATTTGGCTCTGGTAAGGAGTATCTGCGTATCGGCTGACTCGACTCTCAGCTCGTGCCAGATGCGCCCACCATCGGCCCGGTTTGGCCTTTCGTGCAAGCCCACCAGATCGGGGCACTGCTCTTTGCACGGATCGGGGAGTATCGGGCAAAACACGGCGTACAAGTGCGCGGTGGGCCCATCGAAGATGCGAGCAGCATCTCGGTGCCCAGCTCGACAATGCCGCGACAGCAGGTGTGGGATCCGGAGATGCACCAGATCAAGACGGGTCCCCTGTGGGATTGCAGGATGCCGGCGCATATCGGCGTGGACAGCCAGACGCCGCTGATTCATTCGGTGCCAGCGCCGGCTGCCCTGCGCATGACAGCCGGGTGTGATCGGAGTTGCGGCATGGACCGAAGACGCGAGGGTGGGGGCTCAGCCTCCAGGGGGCCGCGGGAGGTAATCCGGCAGTGCGCACCTGCGGCCGGTGAATGCGAAGGTACGGGCTCGTAATCGCACGAAGTCGCACGTCCGTGCCACGGTGGCACCTGCGTTCTTGGTGATCACGCGGATCTTGGGCAGAGGCATCGTTCGGTACCGAGGGCTGGCGAAGAACACCCAGTGGCTCCAGGTCAGCGGCGGCGTGGCGACGGCTCGTGGCAGGGACGGAGGTGACGTGTGTTCGGAAGTTGGCCGTGGCCCCTCTCCACGAAAAGACTCCCGGACCAGTAGATGCCCCCCCGGGGGGCCATGGTGACCACCCCAGAAACAGGTTTCTGAGTGAAACCGTGGATTACTCAGACCCGCTCTAGAAGTCTCTGACAGCTTTAAAGAAATTATGGTCAAACAGGGCGAGGCAACACCTGCATGAAGGGGTGCACCTCAATCCTTTCGAATACCCCATGCACCATATAAGGATCGTTGTGTGCGAACTGTACTGCTTGCTCGTGGGTTTCAAACTCCAGGACCAACAAGCTGCCTGTTTTATCTGTAAGGGGGCCGGCAAGGATCACACGGCCCTGTTTTTCGAGAGGTTTCAGATTGGCTAAATGGGCGGGGCGGTGAATCTTACGTCTTGCCTCCCCTTCGGGGCCGTCGTAGCCGATGATGACAAATTTCATACCGTGACGCGACTCATTCGAGTACTAGTCGCCTTGAATCAGTTAGGTTGGGTCTTCGAGCGGGCAGCGATCTTTGTACCCGGTTGTCACTTCATGCCACCAGCGGATTTCTTTTTCGCCCAGCTTCCAGCACAAATAGACGACTCGACCATCACGGACGTGCGGGAAATCACATAGCCCGAGATCGACATCCTTCACCACGACCCCCAGTTCATGGATTGCACGCAGGCTGGTATTGATGTCTTGCAAGCTGGTGACATAGTGTTTGCCAACTGCCGTCCCACCGCCCAAGAGAGCGTTGGCCGAGGCTTTGTGCACTTCGTCTCGCGTTCGAAGAAGCGTGGTCTTCCGTTGCTGGACCGTCGTTAAATGCGATTGCAATTGAGGGATCAGTTGATTCGCCTCGAAAAGGGAAAAGACACGGCTTGGAGTGCTGTCCGCATCATGCGCCATGGAAATGGGTGTAGCATATATTGAATTACAAGGACAAGCACGTCATGTTTCACAGGGGAAAACCGAGAAAGATTGAGCCAGGTGAACGCCCGGTCGGTGGCGATGATAAAAGATGAGATGTCAGTTGACAACCGACAGAGAGCTGAGTATGATCTCCTCATCATTCCATCGTATAGGTCGTCTCTCCCAAAGAACTCAATTCCGGAATCTGTCTCGAACCACAAGCTAGCACATGCGCGGGATTGAAAGAGTGTGGAGGCCAACCGAAGATGTTGCGCAGGCGCTATGGCCCAGTGATCCTGGAGACCACATCCTTTTTTCGTAGATAAGACAGGCATCCCCCACAAGAATTTCTTCCATACCAAAACGTATTCATAACACCATCTGGACCAGACACAGCAATCATAAGCACATATCGCATGGTCGGTCAGTTTGAATAAGTTGGCGTGATCCATAACCGAGCAAGATGCTCGAGAGGAGTCGTATGCTGGCAGCAAGGGGGGAAGTGATGTATCTCGCAGAATTGAAACAGAAGTCGATTGCGGACCTCAATGGCGTGGCTCACGAACTGA
>VGXB01000016.1 GCA_016873515.1 Nitrospira sp. | reverse complement strand
CTTCCGGATCATACCAGCCACGGCTGATATGCTAACGGACATTATGCAATTAGAAGAAACTTGCTTCTCGGCCCCGTGGACGCGCAAAATGATGGAGGCAGAATTGACCGGTAATCAGTTTGCCCATGTTCGCGTCGCAGTTGGATGCAAAGAGGGAAAGACCACTGAGTCTCTGATTGGCTACCACTGTTTTTGGATTGTGTTCGAAGAGCTTCGTTTGATGAATCTAGCTGTGCAGCCATCGATGCGTCGGGGAGGAATCGGACAGTCCCTCGCGCTTGAGGCAGTTCGTATGGGCGTAGAACTTGCGGCGAGCCGGGCGGTATTGGAGGTGCGGGCTTCGAATAAAGTTGCGCAGGGTCTGTATCGGAAACTGGGTTTTGTGTCGATCAGCACTCGCCACCAGTATTACACGAATCCTATTGAAGATGCCGTGCTGATGGAATTGGTTCCTCTTGTCGTGCCGGAGAATGTGCGGGATTCCCGTTTGTTCCCGAAAGAAAGTGGTTCTGTCGCAGCACGCTAACCTAATCCAGGAGGTGTCGCATGTTGACAGATGATGCAATTCTCGAACGACTTCGTCTTTGCAGCTCGAAATTTTGCGAACTGCAACGTTTACACCATCAGTTAGATCGTAAGCTGAATGAATTGCAAAAGCGGCATGTTCTAACTCCGGCTGAAGAACTTGAAAAAAGGCGCATGCAGAAAGAAAAATTGGTCAAGAAGGACAAGCTGGCGGAACTGATTCGCCGATATCGGGAACACGGATTGCAACCTGCTGCACATTGAAGGAACCGTTCCATCGCCGGCTCTGCTGGTGGCGGGATGCTTGTCATGGACAAGATTATCAATCCGCTTGCTGCGCATATTCAAACTGTCAAGCGCCGATTGATTCTCATTGGATGTACCATCTTGGGCTCGTTAATCCTCACCTTTTCATTTGCCTCAGACATGGTGGCATGGTTGAACCGTCCTTTCCAGAATCAGCTGGTGTTCTACGGGCCGACTGAAGCGCTATTTGCCTCAATTAAAGTGTCATTGTTGGCGGCGGTGATCCTGAGCCTGCCTGTCGTCTTTTATCAGTTTTGGAAATTCGTCGAGCCGGCTCTGTTGGTGCAGGAACAGCGATGGGCCATTCCACTCTTTTGTCTGGCTGGCGGTCTCTTCGCGTTGGGGCTAGTGTTTTGCAATCTTGTGATTCTTCCACTCGTGATCGATTTTTTTGTGAGTTTCGGATTGGACCGGGATGTGACGCCGCAGTTAAGCGTCGGCACGTACATCGATTTTAACGTGAAGTTCTTGCTGGTCTTCGGTTGTGCGTTTGAGTTGCCGCTGGTCATGACGCTTCTCGCCGCGGCAGGGGCAGCCTCAGCGCGAGGCTTCGCGCAGTATCGGAAACATGCCATCTTGTCCAGTCTCATTCTCTCGGCAATCGTGACACCGGATGCGACGCTGTTCACTATGATGCTGATGGCGGTGCCATTAATGGTGCTGTATGAAGTTGGTATTCTCGGAGCCCGGCTATTTGGCCGTAGTCGGGGTGAAGGCCCCATCGATCTACCGATTGATCCTGATTTGCCGATGGGAACAGCAGGGAATCGAGTGCGATGAGAGCGGCAGATTTGAACGTGTCGAGAGTAAGAATCTGCGTTGCGATGTTGCTGCTTGTGAATGGTACTGCCGTTGGCGCACATGCGGAAGAACTGCCGGCTGGAGTGTTTGATCAATCGGCTACCAGCATCCAGGCCTTAGCGATTGCAGGAAATGGGGCAGTGTACGCGGGGTCTTTCGGTCATGGGCTTTTTCGCTCACTGGATCGTGGCGGAATCTGGAAACCGGTCGGAAACGGCATTACGGATCCGTATATCTTGAGCGTGACTGTGACCACACCAGGGATTGTGTATGTCGGCACCTTTCGCGGTGGGATATTTCGCTCGCGCGACGAAGGTAAGACGTGGCAGTCGGTGAATGCAGGTCTAAAGCGCTTGGAAGTCAAGGCGCTCATGGCCGTGGATGAGGAGTTGTATGCGGGGACCGCAGATGGCGTCTACCGGCTGCATGAGTTGGAGGATCGGTGGTCAGTTGTCACAACGGGACTGGAGGATGTCCTTGTACATGCCCTGGCGCGCTCTTCGGATGGGACCTTGTACGCCGGAACGTCTGGCAAGGGTATTCTGCGATTCAAGCGTAATTCATCCGGCTGGGTACGTCTGCAGGCGGGATTGAAGAATCATGAAGGGATGATCGAGAATTTCATCCGAGTGATTGTCGTAAACCAAGAACTGGGGATTTTAGTAGGCACGTACGATGGCGGAGTATTTCACAGCGCGGACGGTGGTCTGACATGGCGAGGAATCAGTCGGGCATTGCCAAATGATTCCATTCGCGGAATCGCACTGGTTGATCATGGCGTGATCGTCGCCACGGGGAATGGCATTTTCAAGACTGTGGACAAGGGCAAACAATGGGTGCCAGTCAACAAGGGTCTGACAAGCCCATCGATTCAGTCCTTAATCGCGTCCGGAGACGGACGCTATTATGCGGGGACCAGCGCGGGCGTGTTCCGTAGCGACGATGGATTAACCTGGATCGCTATCAATCAAGGGCTTGAGATGGGTATGGCACCGCCGCCGTTTCTCTTTCGATAAGACAGTTAATGCGAAAGGATCGATATCATGGCTGATATGACGGGAACAGCTCAGGCAAGAATTGCCGTAGCCAGCAAAGGGGTGTCGATGGGAGAAATCGTAGTCGGATTTTTCCCCGATGTGGCACCTGGCCACGTCAAGAACTTTGTAAAGCTGTCTCAAGAGGGGTTTTACAATGGCACGACCTTTCATCGGATCATCCCTGGGTTCATGATTCAAGGTGGGGACCCCAATAGCAAGAACCCTGATCGATCGATGCACGGCATGGGGGGGCCAGGTTACAAGATCAAAGCTGAGTTCAACAGTAAGCCGCACATGCGTGGCATCGTCTCGATGGCACGATCCAACAACCCGGACAGTGCCGGTTCACAGTTTTTTATCTGTGTGGCGGATGCCAACTTTTTGGATTGGCAATACACGGTATTCGGCGAAGTCATTAATGGGATGGACGTGGCGGACAAGGTTGTGAGCATGAAACGGGATGGCCGGGATAATCCCCTTGAACGTATCGAAATGACTGTCACCATTACGGAGTAAGTGCTGAGTTATGAGCAATGAGCGTCACACGAAAGAATTTTCCCGGTGGCCCACGTATTGCCGTGTCTTAGCACTCAGGACTGTGCTTTCAGCACTGATCCTTTTGGCCGGTTGTGCCATTCCGCATGTCCCGTCACGTGTTATCTATGAAGATCCGGTCAACTATGTGCGTCTGGAAGAGGATAAGACGGTGTTGCCGGAATGGCCGCAAGGCCATTTTTCCCATCCCGCAGCATTAGAGAAAGAGAGATTGTGGACGATCTTGTCGAGCCTCAAGGTTCAAGAACATCGCATTATGCCGCAACGGTGGCTTCAAGGCGACGCGCCGCTCGTTCCAGTCTTTACGGAGGATCAGCTAGCACTATTGTCAGGCCAGGTAGCGAATGGCCTGGCTCAGGCCCAATACAACGAGCGAGTGACATTTTATTTGAGCCAGCCGCTCACCTTGATGCGTCGGACGATTACATCTGGTGGGATGTATGTAAAGGAGAATAAATTGCACCTTCTGTTAGGGAATTGTCGGAGCATCTACGGGATCCCTGCCTATGGGATGATTTACGACCGGCGGTATCCGATGCGACCGATCGCTGCAAAGGAGTTCGATCTCTTCTTTGAGCTGGTTGATGCCGTCACTGTCCAGGAAAGCAGTTATATTGACGATCTCTTTGCCAATACACGAGATGAATTGGTGATCGATTTGAACAAGATCGGGAGAACAGATCCTGTGCGCAATTCCCGCACTTCCAATGTATTTTAGATCCGTGGCTAAGGCTGGAACGGATACTTGCGGTAGACCGATTGCCGCCAGTACATACGCGGGACTTCCTTGACCGCCTCGATGATCGTAGGCCAGCCAAGTTTACTTTGGCCGCGAAGACGGTCTCTGAAGCGGATCGGCAGCTCAGCGATCACTGCACCGGTTTGACGGGCCCGCCAGGCCATTTCTACTTGAAAGACATAGCCCTTTGCCTTGACTGCAGGCAAGTTCATCTCCGCTAATAATTCTCGGCGGAAGCAGCGAAATCCTCCGGTCCAATCATGAAGGGTCGAACCGAGAAACATGCTGGCATAGGCGTTGCCCAATCGTGAGACCAGGCGTCTGCGTTGGGTCCAGTTTTCCGTTCCCCCGCCTGGAATATATCGGCTACCGATGACCAAATCAGCAGTCGCGCTCCTGTGAACCATACGAGGCAAGTCCCAAGGCGCATGGCTGAAATCGCAATCCATTTCAATAATCAACTGATAGTGGCGGGTGAGTGCCCACTGGAAGCCTGCGATATAGGCCGGTCCCAGACCTTGTTTTTGAGCCCGATGCAGGACATGCACCGAGGTGTGCTGCTGGCTGAGTTTGTCAGCCAGCAGCCCAGTGCCATCCGGTGAATTGTCGTCCACAACCAGGATATCGGTGGCGAGATAGGTCCTAATGGCTTCGATCATGGCAGGGAGATTTTGTTGTTCATTATAGGTAGGCAAAATAACCAGGCTCGACCGATTGAAACAAAATGGGACAAGGGGGGCCAGATTGCCGCTCAACGCATCTCGAACATAACCGGGGCAGGCCGGGTCTGAAGAAGGTAGGCTGCTCACGGCTATCTGGGCGCTATCGATCCCGTGTGCGATTAAAGTTTCGGCGAGCTCGAAGGTTCCCACAACAATGGCTTCGTCCGGTTCCAATACTTCAGCGGTGGGTATTTCGGCAGGGTTGGTGACGTGGTGACATCGGATGATGAGAGAGCCCCCCTCGCCTAAAATGGGCGAGGCGGAATCACGGGATAGATTTGGGGTGAGGGACGGAGACATAGAGGGCCTATCTAATAAATCGAGACTATGTAATGGGGGTATTTGCTCAAGAATGTCAAGGCGGGATGCAAGCTTGGTGGTTCTCCGGGGACGTCCATCTCACTGACTTCGATATTAAAACTGACGAATTATTATGTGCATCCTCATGCCTACGCTCGAATCACTCGTATGGAAGTTGCAATATCCAATATCTGGCAAGATCAGGGACGATGGCGCGGTTATCTGCAGGACTATTCTAATCAGCAAGTGCAGGGAGTTCTTTGAAGACTTGGAATTAAAGCTACGTTGTCGGCGCCATGATCTGAGCAGCAAAAACACTTCTGTTGCTGTGGCGCCATACCAGGCTTCGAGGACCAGCTGTTTCGTTCCCATGAAGCCGGTGGCCGCAGAAAAGACCTCTTGGCGCAAAGAGAGATCTCCCCTATGATGCTCGCATCTTCGCGCGCATGACAGGTCCATTCGACTATGGAATGTCGCGTGCACCAAGCGGAATGTGAGTACCTGCCGCGTTGCTCTTTGACAGTCAAAAACTGGTTATGTTAAAATTTTTCATGTGTTGAACCCCCCGCACCTAATTCTATATACCTAATACAAAATTCAGAGGAACAACAGTATGACTGCAACAAATGTGCATGTAATTATCGTGGTGGGTGCCGGGCCGGCTGGCATGGCAGTTGCTGGAACGTTAGCCAAGGCCGGCCACGAAGTCATTATTCTGAACCGCGATATTAAGTTCGGCGGACTGGCGGAATATGGGATTTTCCCTTCCAAGCTGAAGCTCCGTGGTGGCCTCAGGAAACAATATTGGGATTTGTTGGAGCAACCGAATGTGCATTATTTGGGGAACGTCACGATCGGAGTCGGCAAGGATCTGACTGTCGAGGATCTGCAGGGGCTTGGCGCCAGCGCGGTAGTATTCACGATTGGTGCGCAGGGGACCAAGGCGATCGGAGTCGAAGGGGATTCAGCCAAGGGTGTGTACCATGCAAAAGACGTAGTCTATCACTTCAATCGATTACCTGGTTTCGGCGATCGTCCATTCGACATGGGCAAACATGTGGCGGTGATCGGAGCGGGGGATGTCATGGTCGATATTGCCCATTGGCTCATCCGCTATAAGAAGGTGGAGCGTGTGTCGGCCATCGTACGCCGCGGTCCAGTCGAACGCAAATACAATCCCAAGGAGATTCGAGCGGTGTGTAACAACATGGATCTGGAAGGAATTCAAAAAGAATTCGATCGTATCAAGGATCGCATGGCGGCGGTTGGACAGAAGGCCGATGAGGTTTTCAAGGGGCTGACTGGCGAATTCACAAAGTGTGAACCGAAGGTGAGTGAAACGAAAATGAGCTTCCAATTCCTGGCCTCGCCGAAGCGAATTCTTGTCGATAGTAATAATCGTGTGCGCGGTCTTGAAATGGAAGACAATCGACTCGTTTCCAAGGGGGAAGATACGATCGCAATCGGGCTGAAGCAGTATTATGAATTTCCGTGCGATGCTGTGGTGTTTGCGGTCGGTGACAAGGTCGACGAATCCGTTGGGCTTCCCCATAAAGGAGGCCTCTTCGTCACAAACCCCAGCAAGACGGGAAATGACCCGGATGATGCACTCTTTCAGGTATACGACGAAGCGACGGGAAAAGTTCTCGAGGGGGTGTTTCTTGCAGGGTGGGCCAGAAAAGCCAGCGAAGGTCTTGTTGGCGTCGCCAAGCGAGATGGTGATTGGTGCGCAGAAGTTGTGGGACGCTATCTGGCGACTAAATCAGTCTGCAATCAGGCTAAAGTTGTTTTGGATACGCTGCACAATATCTTGAAGTCCAGGAAGAGTCAGCCTGTCGACGTCAAGGGACTGCGGAGACTTCAAATGGCGGAAGAAGCCTACACGGGGCAGTCGGATTATATTGGAGAGTTCAAATACGCGAATAACTGGGATATGATCAGAGTGATCGAGACGAGCAAGGCATAACAGTTGAAGGCCGCCCTTCGTTAGCCATCTCCCCACTTCAGTTTTTCACGCAGCACCTCGTAGTAGTGGCTTTCCGGGAACCGAATCAGCTTGGTTCGGTTTTCGGAAGCCAGCACCACCGCCGTATCGCCCTGTGTCATGGCAATGCCGACTTGGCCATCGAGCGTGGCCATCGCTCCGTCGTCTTTGCTGGTTAGCGTCACTTCGATTTCGACATTTCCAGGGACGATCAGCGGCCGATGAGTCAGCGTGTGCGGACTGATCGGCGTCAGGATGATGGACTGAACCGCCGGGTTGATGATGGGGCCTCCGGCCGATAGGGAATAGGCTGTGGAGCCGGTCGGTGTGCTGAGGATTAAGCCATCGCCCCGCAAGTTCGTTACGAATTGACCCTGAATGGTAATCCGCAATTCAATCATGCGGGCGAGAGTGCCTTTGCTGACAACGATGTCGTTGAGCATAATGCCCCGTGCGACCGTTTCCCCGTGGCGATGGACATGTGTTTGCAACATGAGTCGGTCGTCGAGGATATAATCGTTAGCAAAGACACGTTCAAGCGACGGATAGAGATTATCCAGCCGCACCTCTGTCAAGAACCCGAGGCCGCCCATGTTGACGCCAAGGATGGGAATGCCTCGTTCGGCCGCCAGCCGCGCGGCATTGATGATCGTGCCGTCACCGCCCAAGGCGAGCAATACGTCGACTTTCCCGGCCAATTGCGTCTTCTGAATTCCGCCAGTTTCATTCAATAATGCCGCAGAGATGGTATCAAGTAGAACAGTGATCGTGCGTTCACGGAGCCACGCAACCACTCCTTGTAGAGTGGGTGTGACTTCCGGGAACTTTGGCTTTGTCAGAATGCCAATGCTTTTGTTTTTCATGGTGGATAGAGATGACGGTTGGATAAAATGGTGGAGGATTCTATCGGGACGATTCCGGACTGTCAACGCGAAGAGGCGCCCACAGGTGTCGTGAAAAGATGAGCAAGGTGAGTTCTGTCGGCATCTGAAGTTGGCGAACGTTTTCTCTCAACCTTGACTCTTATAGATCCTGTGGTTAAACTGAGACCAAGTATTTCCATGAGTTAGATCGAGAGGGGCCGTACGTTCATCCACGGGAGGAGATAGGATGTTCGAACGATTCACGGACAAAGGTCGTAAAATCATCATTCTCGCGCGTGAGGAAGCGGAGCGCCACCAGAATGACTATCTGGGGACTGAGCATCTTATCTTGGCGATTCTCCGGGAGTCTGACGGCATTGCGTTGATGATTTTGAAGAAAATGAGCCTATCTACTGAGCAAATCCGACTGGAAATTGAACGAAATTTACCGGGCGGGGGAACGACCATGACGTTTGGCGAAATCCCCTTTAGCCCTCGGGTGAAGAAAGTTATCGAGTATGGCGTCGAAGAGGCTCGGCTGCTCGGGCATAACCATATCGGGAGTGAACATCTCCTGTTGGGGTTGTTGCGAGAAGAGGAAGGAATCGGGGGTAAAATCCTTCGTAGCCTGGGTGCGAACTTGCTCACCGCACGCCAATTGACGGTGACCTTCTTGAGAAAGTCCGCTCCTCGGGAGCGGGATCGAAAGAGCAATACGCCGGCATTGGATGAATTTGGTCGCGATCTGACCCAACTGGCCCAGGAGGGTCAGTTGGATCCGGTGATCGGCCGGTCCGACGAAATTGAACGAGTTCTGCAAATCCTCAGCCGGCGGAGCAAGAATAATCCCGTGCTCATCGGCGAGTCCGGCGTCGGCAAGACGGCGATCGTCGAAGGCCTGGCTCAGCGGATCATACAGTCGGAGGTTCCCGATAATCTTCTGTCACGACGGATCATTGCGCTGGATCTTGGCTCGCTTGTCGCTGGCACGAAGTATCGCGGCCAATTTGAAGAGCGGCTCAAGGTGGTTATGAAGGAGATCGTGCACGCCAGTAACATTATCATTTTCATCGATGAGTTGCACACGCTGGTTGGAGCTGGCGCGGCGGAGGGGTCGATCGATGCTTCCAACATGCTCAAGCCTGCCTTGTCTCGAGGGGAGATCCAGTGCATCGGGGCTACGACGTTGGATGAATACCGGAAACACATTGAAAAAGACGGTGCGTTGAAGCGCCGGTTCCAGCCGATCCACGTGCAGCCGCCCAGCATCGATGAAACTATCCGGATTATCCAAGGATTGCGGGATCGATATGAGGAACACCACGGTGTCGAGATTACTGAAGGCGCCATTGTCGAAGCCGCCAAGTTATCGGAACGGTACATTACCGACCGTTTTTTCCCTGATAAGGCGATTGACCTGATTGATGAGACGGGCTCGCGCGCGAAGTTGCAAGCCTACGCATTGCCCTCCGAATTGAAGGCGATGGAGCAGGAACTTAAGAAGGTATCGCAAGAGAAAGAACAGTCAATCTCGATGCAAAATTTCGAGGTGGCGGTGCAGTATCGGGAAGAGGAAGAGCGGCTGCGCAAGCTATTGGATGAATCCAAGCGGGAGTGGAAGAAAAATCAGGAAAAGAATAAGCCAGTAATCGGAAAAGAAGACGTCGCATACGTGGTATCCAAGATGACTGGCATTCCACTTTTCAAGCTGGAAGAAGAGGAATCGAATAAGCTGTTGCGGATGGAGGAATTTCTCCATAAGCGGGTGATCGGCCAAAATGAAGCGATCTCTGCGGTCGCGCGCGCCATTCGTCGGTCTCGTGCCGGCTTGAAGGAAACGAAGAAGCCTATTGGCTCGTTTATCTTTATGGGACCGACCGGAGTTGGGAAAACTGAACTGGCAAGAACACTGGCGGAGTTCCTGTTTAACAGCGAAGATGCCCTAATTCGTGTGGATATGTCCGAGTATCAGGAGAAGTTTACGAGCTCCAGACTTTTCGGCGCGCCTCCGGGCTACGTTGGTTATGAGGAAGGCGGCCAGTTAACTGAAAAGGTCCGGCGCCGGCCCTATTCGGTGGTCTTGTTTGATGAAATCGAAAAGGCGCATCCGGATGTCTTCAACGTGCTACTGCAAGTCTTGGATGATGGCGTGTTGACCGACAGTCTTGGTCGCAAGGTGGACTTCAAGAATACCGTCGTCATCATGACGTCCAATGTTGGCACCAAGAACATCCAGAAAGGGGTCTCGCTGGGATTCCAGAGTACCGAAGGTGAAGCGGCCCGGCGGAAGAAGGAGGAAGTGATGGGAGAATTACGGAAATCGTTCAGTCCGGAATTCTTAAACCGGATCGACGAAGTCGTGATTTTCCATCAGCTGGAGAAAGAACAGCTGTACAGTATTCTCGATATGCTCATCCGAGAGCTCAATCTCCGTCTGCTGGAAAAGGGGATTGAGATAGAGGTTGATGACGATGTCAAACACTGGCTCATCAAGGAAGGGTACGAGCCGCTCTATGGGGCCAGACCTATGCGCAGGGCGATTCAGCGTGCAATCGGCGATCCGCTCTCCGATGAACTGATCAGGGGACGCTTCAAGGACAGCCGTAAGGTCAAAGTTGTGCTGCGCGACGGTGCCCCTGCCTTTATCGAAGAGGAAGCCATGGCGGGTGTGTAGCCGTCACGCATCATTATCAGCGAAGTGGTACTACGCCCTCTCCGGCTGACAGCCGCAGGGGGCGTGGTGTTTTTGTGCGACAGTACGGTATTCTTATACCCATGCATCCTCTCCGTCCGGCTGATTCCCTAACCCACGAAACGGGCCTGCTCAAGTTCGTGCTTGGAATCGAGTCTTCGTGTGATGAAACAGCTGCGGCCGTTCTTGCGCATGACGGCTCGGTGCTCTCGAGCATGGTGGCGTCCCAAACAACAGTCCATGAGAAATTCGGCGGAGTTGTACCGGAATTGGCGGCCCGTGCTCATATCAGTCACATAAACTGTGTGGTCATGGACGCTCTGAATCAGGCGCGATTGTCCTTGAACGATATCAGCGCAATTGCAGTCACTGAAGGACCTGGATTGGCCGGCGCGCTCTTGGTTGGGGTGAATTATGCCAAGGCGTTGAGCTATGGATTGAGCATCCCACTGATCGGGGTGAACCACTTGGAGGGGCACATCGCCTCGGCTTGGCTGGGTGATCCAACGTTCCCGCTCCCATGTGTCGTGCTCGTCGTGTCAGGAGGGCACACGCACTTATATCGGAAAGATCAGACGGGAGAGTGTTTCTTGCTTGGCTGCACCAGAGATGATGCCGCGGGAGAGGCTTTTGACAAGGGTGCACAGATGTTGGGGCTGGAGTTTCCCGGAGGGCCGGCGATCGACCAGCTAGCTCGAAAGGGTGATGCCAAGGCAATCCCGTTTCCGCAGTTCCATCAGCGGAAGACTAGTATGGAGTTCAGTTTCAGCGGCCTCAAGACGGCGTTACTTTATACACTGCGCAAACTGGATGATGGTATGCGAGCAGCGAAACTAGCCGATCTGGCGGCGGGCTACCAAGAGGCTATTGTGCAGGTGCTGGTGATTAAAGCGTTTGCGGCGCTTGCTCACACAGGCCTCTCCGCACTGGCCGTAGTCGGAGGGGTGTCGGCGAATTCTCGATTGCGGGCACTACTGGTCGAACGAGGTGCGCGGGAAGGTGTGCGGCTGGCATTGCCGCCACCAGAGTATTGTACGGATAACGCGGCCATGATCGCGCTGGTTGGTTGGCAGAAGCTTATGACCGATCCGCAAACCGAACGTCAGGTCGACATCCGACCGTTGCTCCAGCACAGTGCTGTTCATCCATCGGTCTCTTACAAGGAGATTACCCATTCCTGATGTCCACGGCCAGCTGACGGGCCTGCGCGCAAGTCAAGTATCTGCGATCGAGCGGCTCTATCGTCGGCGTGTGCCGCATGACAAGGTTCTTACGCCGGAGCTGGCCAAGACGATGTGCCAGCTGACCCTCGATATTCGCCGTCCCATCGCGATCGTCCTGACTCGCCGAGGGCTTGTGCAAGAGATTATCGTGGGAACTAATCTCGCACTGTCGCCGGCGACGTCGGCGCAGTTTCGTGCCGGGCCTCGGTCGCTGCGAGGGCTCCGGCTGATCAGAACGCAGTTGCGTGATCAGCCCTTGAGCCAGGAAACGCTCACCGATCTTGCGTACCTTCGGCTCGACCTGATCGGCATCCTCTCGGTGTTGCCTGATGGGAATCCCGGTCATGTGCATCTCGCACATCTTCTTCCGCCTGATGGAGATAGCCGGCTCTGCAATGTTCTGAAGACGATCCCATTTCACGAGTGTGTGCTGCCGTTCAACCGCTTTATCGAAGAGTTGGAAGCGGAGGTGCACGCGGCGCGTACCCACCAATCAATTCAGGACGGCGATGAATCGGCTATTTTGGTCAGCGCATCACCGCATGGGTTGGCAGAACAGGAAGAACGACTGATCGAGCTGGCCGAGCTGGCAAATTCTGCAGGAGTGCGGGTCATCAAACGCATCGCGCAGCGGACGGCGGACGGACACCAGCGGTACCTCTTGGGCAGCGGAAAATTAAAAGATGTCCTGATCCAAACTCTTCACAAGGGCGCCAACATGGTAATTTTCGACCAGACCCTCTCGCCTGCCCAATCCCGCGCGATCGCCGAGATGACCGATATCAAGGTTATCGACCGTACACAACTTATTCTTGATATCTTTGCCCGCCGGGCGCACAGCCGGGAAGGAAAGGTGCAGGTTGAGCTCGCGCAATTACGGTATCGTCTGCCACGGCTGTTGGGGAAAGGCACGCAGCTCTCACGTCTTGGGGGAGGGATCGGAAGCAGGGGACCGGGTGAAACAAAGTTGGAATCGGACCGCAGGCGGATTCATGACCGTATTACCCATCTGGAACGGGATCTTGCACAATTTGCCAAGCATCAGGGCCAACGCCGGGCCCGCCGAGACCGTCACGGTCTTCCGGTCGTGTCGCTGGTCGGCTATACGAACGCAGGGAAATCTACGTTGCTCAATGTGCTGACCAAGAGCCGGGTCTCGGCGGAAAATCGCATGTTTGAAACATTGGATACCACCAGTCGCCGGCTGCGCTTTCCCGAAGATCGTGAGATCATTGTGACCGATACAGTGGGGTTCATCCGAGATCTTCCCACGGAACTGGTCGGTGCTTTTCGGACCACGCTCGAAGAGTTGCATGCGGCTGATCTGCTGCTCCATGTTGTCGATGCGGGAGCCGCTGATGTTGATGTGCAAATCAGCGCAGTGGCTGACATATTGCGTGACCTCGGTCTGGAAGAGATTCCACGCATGCGGGTGCTCAATAAATGCGATCGACTCCCGCCGGATCAGGTTGGGCCACTGTGCAGGCGCTACCAGGCGATCGGGATCTCCGCCATACAGCTGAACACCTTGCGGCCATTGCTGGCTGAACTCTATGCCCACGTGAGTCGGATTTCGCGAGAACAGACTCGTAATGTACCGAGTCAGCCTCAAAACGGGGAGCTGGCCCTTGCATCTCGCTCATGACCGGCTGCACAATCGCACCACTGCGATGAAAGCTCGAAGCTCAGGGACAGCACAGACCAGAATAACTTCCTCGGAAATTGCCAAGATTCTGTTCCGATCCATGGCAGCAGCACCGATGGAACTGCTTTATTGCTCTCCGTGGGAATTACTGGTGGCAACGATTTTATCCGCGCAATGCACCGATCAGCGGGTTAATCAGGTGACGCCGGCCCTGTTCAAACGATATTCCACACCGTTTGAGATGGCGCAGGCGGAACCGGCGGAATTGGAGGGGCTGATCAAACCGACCGGATTTTACAAGAACAAAGCGAAGCATCTGATCGGATGCGCGCGCGCCGTGATCGAACGGTTTCATGGTGACATTCCGGTGACGATGAAGACCCTAACATCTATTCCAGGCGTGGGGCGAAAAACAGCCAATGTTATCTTGGGAGCGGCATTCGGCCGGCCGGTGGTCGTGGTCGATACGCATGTGAAACGCGTGGCGAAGCGATTGGATTTGACTGATTCGGACAAACCCGAACAGATCGAACAAGACCTCCAACACGCATTTCCCAAGCGCCAGTGGACAGCTGTGTCGCAGCGCCTTTTGCTGCATGGACGATATGTATGCTTGGCCCGGAGACCGCGGTGCGAAGAATGCGTTTTGTGCGCACTGTGCCGGTGGAAAGGGAAACACGATCGATGATTAAAAGCATGACTGGATTCGGCCGGCGGCAAGGTGTTTGGAACGATGGGACGGTGGCTGTCGAGATTCGTTCGGTTAATCACCGGTTTTTGGAAGCGTCCATTCGCATGCCCAAATCGATCGGAAGGATTGAGGAGACTTTCAGGAAAGTTATCCAGGAACAGTGCGCTCGGGGCCGTGTTGAGTGCACGGTGTTTGTGCAGGGGAATCGTGGAAGTACACGGTCTTTTCAGTTTGACGCTGGGCTGGCTAAACAGTACTATCATACGCTTCGCACGCTCCAACGCAGCTTGAAACTCAGAGGTTCCATCGACATTGGGTTTATGGCAGGGTTTCCCGACTTGCTCAGTGTGTCGGATCAGCCGGTTGAAGATCCGAAGCTCGCGAAACTCGTGGAGAAACTTGGGCTCCTGGCGATACACGACCTAGTCAAGATGCGGAGAAAAGAAGGAGCACTATTGGCCCAGGATTTCACCAAGCATCTCGAGACACTTGGTGGATTAAAAAGGCAAGTGGCTGAACGGGCACCAACTTTGGTCCAGGAATCATTCCTCCGAATGAAAGGCCGAGTTGAGAAGTTGTTGGAAGGACCTGTTCCAGACCTTCCTCGCCTGTACCAGGAATTGGCCCTCTATGCTGATCGGTCTGACATTACAGAAGAATTGGTCAGGTTGGATGCTCATATGGTACAATTTGGTCAGACGATACAGAGCACTCAACCAGTGGGGAAAACGCTAGATTTTTTCCTTCAGGAAATGGGGCGAGAAATCAACACGATTAATTCGAAATCGAATGATACGGCTGTGGCTACTACGGTCATTCAGATGAGAGCTGAACTCGAGCGTCTTCGCGAACAGGTACAGAACGTAGAATGAAGGGGAGTATGGCAGCCGATATGATTCCATCAGATGTTGCATCTGTTGATAGGGAGGACGTGTGGAAACGCCGGGGGATACTATTCATCGTGTCCGCTCCGTCCGGGGCGGGCAAAACTACCCTCTGCAAAAAGCTTGTGGCATCCATCCCAGAGATCTGGCACTCCATTTCCTATACCACGAGAAAACCGCGGGAGGGAGAAATAAACGGCCGCGAATATTACTTTGTCGGAGAAGATACATTTCAAGAGCTCTTGGGGAGCAACGAGTTCTTGGAGCATGCGCATGTGTACGGCAATTGGTATGGTACGCCGCGAAAAGCCTTGATGGACAAATTGGAACAAGGTGTCGATGTGCTGCTGGAAATCGATGTGCAGGGTGCGCTCCAACTTAAGAAGAAGTTTGAAGAAGCGGTCTTTATTTTCATTCTTCCTCCGTCCCTGGAGGTGCTTCGTGAGCGGCTATTGAGCCGTGCCTCAGACTCTCAGGATGTCATCCAACGTCGCCTTCAGAAAGTGAAGGAAGAGATGTGGAGCTTCCGGGAATATTCCTACATTGTCCGAAACGACGATTTGGAACAATCCTTGCGCGAGTTGCAGAGCATTTTTTTCGCGGAGCAGCTGAGAACGATACGGCTAAATATGAACTGGTTTGAGCAGAATTTCATTCTAGACAGAAACCCCATGCCACTTGAACAAAATCCATCAACCACCACCTAAGCAGGAGTTTGCCATGATAGTCGATATGCTGAGCCTGTTGCCCCAGTACACGCACAATGAATTCGATTCACGCCACCGGCTGGTGATCGTTACCTCACAGCGGGCTAAATATTTGACTCAGGGAGCAAAGTCGGCCGGTCCATCTCGGTTCACGAAAGAAGCGACCGCTGCACTCGATGAAGCTCTGTGCGGCAAGATCTCTTACCTGGTTGGTAAAGAAGCACGGGACGCAATAAAGGAAGCGAAGCGAGGGGAAGAAAGCAAAACCGAGTGCATTGCTATGATGACGGGAGAAGCCGCCAAAGAAATCAAGAAAGAGCTGAGCACCTACGTTGACGATACCGCGAAACCAGGTAACGCTCCGGTCGAGGAGTAACGTGTGGGTGTCGATCAATCGACCACTCTTCTGCATGGCAAGCGCCTTGTACTGGGCGTCACCGGCAGCATTGCTGCCTTTAAGGCAGTTGCCCTGCTACGAAGATTGAAGGGCCATGGTGCGTCCGTATCGGTCGTGATGACGAACAGCGCAACGAAGTTTGTGACGCCGCTGACGTTCGAAGTGCTGTCCGGCGAACCGGTGACGATCGATCTCTTCCAGGCTCACGAGGAGATGAAACATCTGACTGTGCCTGAGAGTGCCCACGCCGTCATTGTTGCGCCGGCGACCGCGAATTTCCTGGCTAAGGCCGCGGTAGGGTTGGCGGATGACGTGCTCTCCACCATGCTGCTCACGGCTCGTTGTCCGCTGATCGTTGCGCCAGCTATGGATGGAGGCATGTGGGAGCATCCCGCCGTTGCTGAGCATGTAAAGACGCTTCGATCTCGTGGGGTCGTCGTGCTGGATCCTGAAGTCGGCCCTCTGGCGTCTGGGCGGATCCACCAGGGGAGGCTGGCAGCTGAATCACGAATCATTGAAGCGCTGCAGGCATCTGTAGTCTCACAGGCTGATTGCCTTGGACAGCGGGTGCTGGTTTCTGCAGGACCGACTCAAGAAGCGATTGATCCTGTCAGATTCATCTCCAATCGTTCGTCGGGGAAGATGGGCTATGCGATTGCCGAAGCAGCTCGTGATCGAGGAGCTGAAGTAATTCTGGTGACCGGGCCGACCGCATTGACCCCGCCTTCAGGTGTGAAGGTCGTTCCGGTGGTCTCAGCCTATGAGATGGCGGATGCGCTTTTTCGGCAATTTGATTGGGCCACAGTGGTGATCATGGCGGCAGCCGTCGCGGATTTTCGCCCCAAGCAACAGTCCGGTCACAAGCTCAAAAAGGGAAGCCGTTCGGCATTCGCGCTTGAATTGGAGACGGCGCCGGACATTCTCTCGATGTTATCTGCCAAACGGACCACCCAAATTCTCATCGGGTTCGCGGCGGAAACCGAGCAGCTGATCGCTCATGCAACAGCAAAACTGGCCGCCAAAGGCCTCGATATGATTGTGGCCAATGATGTGACGAAGGAAGGTGCAGGATTTGGCAGCGACCACAATGCTGCTGTGATCCTAACACGTTCCGGCGGACAGAAAGAATTTGCACTTATGCCAAAGCGGCGGCTAGCTGAAGCTATTTTGACCGAAGTCCTGCAATTGCGATCAATAGGCCAACCTTTTTCTCTCACGACGGAGTAGGTATGAGATCCGGCGCCAACAAGTCCTTGAATGTGGCGGAAATCGATTGCTTGGCCCTGGAGGTTGCCACGTTGCCTGCCTCAAAGGCATTTTCCCCCTAGCGGAAGAGTAGGGCAAGGCCGGTATGTGTGATGAGGCAACGGGTGTGCTCGAGAACGAGCTCAAAGTCAACCCGCAGTGCATTATGGCTATGGTCTCGCTGGGGCGAGCGTATGATCAGCTGAATCAGTCTGTCAAAACCGTGGCCATTTTCGAAGAGGCAGTCAAATTCAGTCCGGAGAATCTGCGTGCGCACCGGACCTTGACTAAGATTTATACGGCTCAAGGAGTGAAAGAAGCCGCTCTGCAATCCTGTCGGCTATGCTTGCCGTCAATCATCAAGATCAAAAAGTTTTGGGGTTGTGTGCCAAATTTCAGTCATCCGCTGTTGGGGATTCCCCGGCATCATTGAGTTTGGCAGCCCTGTTAGTGGTTCCATTGGTGGGCGCATCGGCCGATACTGAAGATCACTAAGCGGCGGCTGTGGAAATCTCCCTATTGGTACAAGGTGCTCTGGTCGGTGTAAACGTGGAGACGGGCTTCTCTCCAAAAGAAAGTGTGGGCGCTACTCAGCTTTGACGGTGGCTCGAAAATATCGAGCTGAATCGGCGCGACTGCAATCATTTTTCTGGATGAAGGTACAAACTTGCCAAGTAGTTCAACTGTTTGACCATCCTGATATGGACTGCTAGAATATCCCCTCCCGGATTGGCTCAAGGGGTCAATGCGGTCAGGATCTCATCAAAGGCGCTATATCCGACTATGTTGCGTGTGCTGGTCCTGCATGGTCCCAATCTCAATCTCCTCGGACGCCGTGAAGAATCGATCTACGGTACGGCGACACTTCGGGATATCGATGCCTCCTTACGAAAGCTCGGCGGCGAATTGGGGGTGGCACTAGACATTCGCCAGTCGAATCTGGAGGGAGAACTGGTCACGTGGATTCAGGAGGCGCGGGGAGGCTATCAGGGTATCATCATCAATCCGGCGGCCTATACGCATACGAGCGTGGCGATACGGGATGCGTTGGCAGCCGTGGACATTCCCATCGTAGAAGTCCATCTTTCGAATATCTATCGGCGCGAAGAGTTTCGCCGGCATTCGTACGTTTCCGGAGTGGTGTTAGGGCAGATTTCTGGATTGGGTCCAGCAGGTTACGTGCTCGCACTTCGAGGATTATGCGAGCATCTGCCATCGAATGAGCCCAAATTGGGTCGAATGGGGAGCCGATTGGGACGAGGCCCGAAGACGCACAAATTATGAATATGGCAGGACATATTGTAGGAATGAAGGGGGTATAGAGTGATTTCGACTGTCGATTTTCGGAACGGTGTTCGCCTGATGGTGGAAGGTGAGCCATTTTATATTGTGGAATTTCAACATGTGAAGCCTGGGAAAGGCGGCGCGTTCGTTCGGACTAAGCTGAAGAGCTATTTGTCTGGCAACGTCCTTGATCGGACCTTCCGGTCTGGGGAGCGTTTTGACGAACCTGACTTGGAAGAGCGAGCCATGCAGTTTCTCTACGCCACCGGGGTGGCGTACACTTTCATGGATACGGAGACGTACGAACAGCTGACGTTTGAAAAAGGTCAGTTAGGCGAGAATGCGGACCTACTGAAAGAGAATATAACTGTGAGGATTCTCGTTTACGAACATCGCCCCATTGCCGTCGATCTTCCCAATTTTATCGAGCTCAAGGTCGTCGATGCAAAGCCCGGCGTGCGAGGAGATACCGCTTCCGGTGGAACCAAGCCGGCAGTTGTTGAAACTGGTGCTACAATTAAAGTGCCGCTCTACTTGGAAGTCGGCACAGTGATTAAGATCGATACTCGCACCCGATCTTATGTGGAGCGTGTCAGGTGAACAAGCGCCGATCGTCCTTGTCGAAGAAGAAATCTCGTGCGATTGTTCTCCCAGCCCCATTGAGTGCCGAGTCTCAGGACCTGTTACTGACAGGGGGACAGACCAAGCAGATTCAAGATCTCATCGATCTCCTCCGCAGCAATAATCTCACCGAGTTAGAGCTAGAACGTCATGGGGTGCGTATTCGTGTCTGTCATGAAGCCGGCACCAAAGCGGTGATGGTCTCTGCGCAGGAATCTGGTCTGATCGCCACGCAGGCTTCGGCCCACCCTGCCGCTGCGGTCGGCTCACCGCGTGAGAACACTGCCGGATTGGTGACGATCATATCTCCCATTGTTGGGACGTTTTACCGATCTCCATCTTCGGGCGCCGATGCCTATGTCGAAGAGGGTGACTTTGTGAAGAAGGGTCAGGTGTTATGTATTGTAGAAGCGATGAAGCTGATGAACGAAATTGAGTCTGAGACGGACGGGCGCATCGTCAAGATTCTTGCGGAAAGCATCACACCGGTCGAGTATGGCCAGGCCTTGTTCTTGATTGATCCCAAAACCACTGCGTAGCTTATTCTCCCCGTATCGGAGCGAACAGGTGTTCAAGAAAGTTCTCGTTGCCAATCGCGGAGAGATCGCGCTGCGGGTGATTCGAGCCTGTAAAGAGCTTGGCATCAAGACCGTGACCATTCATTCCGAAGCCGATGCCGCGGGTCTGCATGTGCGTGCGGCCGATGAAAAGGTGTGTGTCGGCCCCGCGGACGCTGCGTTGAGCTATCGGAATATTCCCAACGTGCTGAGCGCCGCAGAAATTACTGGCGCGGATGCCATTCATCCTGGTTACGGGTTTTTATCAGAAAATGCGCATTTTGCCGAAGTGTGTGAGTCGATTGGGATCAAATTTATCGGTCCGACGTCCGACAACATCGCCATGATGGGGGATAAGGCCAAGGCCCGTGAGGTTGTGGCCCAGCGGGGCTTGCCTATCACGCCTGGCAGTCTCGGAAAGTTGCAGAGTGAAGACGATGCCCTCCGCGCTGCGCAGAAGATTGGATTTCCAGTCATTATTAAAGCGACAGCAGGTGGCGGAGGGCGCGGAATGCGTGTGGTGAGCAAGGCCGAGGATTTGGGCCGGGCCTTTCGAGCCGCGCAAGCCGAAGCCAAGTCCACGTTCGGCAACGAAGGCGTCTATTTGGAGCGCTATTTTCTGGAGCCGCGCCACATCGAAGTTCAGGTGCTGGCCGATCACCAGGGCCATGTCATTCATCTGGGTGAGCGCGATTGTTCGGTCCAACGGCGGCATCAGAAGTTGGTGGAAGAGACCCCCTCTCCTGTGATCGATGACAAACTGCGACGGGACATCGGCTATGTCGCCGTCGAGGCCGTCAGGGCTGTGCAGTACCGGAACGTTGGGACGATTGAATTCTTGCTCGACAAGGACCGGAATTTCTTTTTTATGGAGGTAAATACCCGCATTCAAGTCGAGCACCCGATTACCGAAATGGTCACCGGCATCGACTTGATTAAAGAACAGATTCGCCTTGCGGCAGGACAGCCTTTGACGATCAGGCAGCGGGATGTCATGATCAACGGTCACAGCATTGAGTGTCGGATCAATGCGGAGGATCCGGAGACGTTCACCCCATCACCCGGCCTGATCACCAAGTATAGCGCTCCCGGAGGGTTTGGAGTCCGAGTCGATTCTGCCATGGAGTCCGGTGCGACAGTGGTTCCGCATTATGACTCCATGATCGCCAAGCTGATTACTCATGGACGGGATCGCCAGGAAGCCATCGCTCGTATGCGGCGTGCACTCGACGAATTCGTGATCGATGGCATCAAAACGACGATCCCGCTCCATCGGAGAATTTTCGATGACGCCAATTTTCAGAAAAGTCATGTTTCCACGGCGTTTTTGGAGCAATTGTTGGCTCGATAAGCAGTCCAGTCCTTCCATGCTGCGCTTCCACTTGTTCCCAGCCGTATTCTAGTTTCAACCGAAGACTATTGGATGATTTCCTGGGGCCATCTTGATAACATGGTTTCGTCGTGGCGGTTGGGCTATAGGATCAAACGATGAAGCAGATCGGAATTATTTTTGGATTCGTGGTTGCAGGGTTAGCCATCGGCGGCTATGTGGTTTTTAGCGGAGAGCGCAAGGATCCAGTGCGCTACCGAACGGCCGAGGTTGAGCGGGGATCCGTGATGTCCATAGTTAGTGCCATGGGGACGATCAACCCCGTGGTATCGGTTCAAGTCGGCACGCAGGTGTCGGGAATGGTCAAGAGTCTCCATGCGGATTTTAATACACGAGTCAAGGCGGGTGATACCGTGGCCGTCATTGATCCTGAGCCGTTTAGGGCTCGACGTGAACAGGCAGCGAGCAATCTTGATATGGCGCGGTCGAACGTGGCGCGCGCAAAATCAGATCTTGCGCAACGCAAGCGAGAGCGGGACCGAGTGCAGGCCTTGGTCGAGCAGCAATTCGTGTCGCAGAACGACGTTGATATGGCGCTCACGAACTATGAAAGCGCAGAAGCGCAGCTACGAGTGGTTGACTCGCAGGTTCGGCAAGCGGAGGCTGCGTTGCACGTGGCCGAACTGGAGTTGAGGCACACCGTCATTCGGTCGCCGGTTGATGGGATTGTGGTGGCGCGCAACGTCGAGGTTGGACAGACCGTGGCGGCCAGTTTTGCGACGCCAAACTTGTTTCTGATTGCCTTGGACTTGACCAAAATGCAGGTCGATACCAATGTGAGCGAATCCGATATCGGCGGCATGACGGAAGGCAAGGGCGCCACCTTCACGGTCGATGCGTATCCTGGGAAGCAGTTTTCAGGCATGATTCGGCAAGTGCGGCTGGCACCAATCATTGTGCAAAACGTCGTAACCTATAACGTGGTTCTGGCGGTAGAGAACAGAGATCTTCTTCTAAAGCCTGGAATGACGGCCAATGTGTCAATTATCGTGGCCCAACGGGATCAGATTGTGAAAGTGCCCAACGCCGCGTTGCGTTTCGTGCCGGCTCAAAGTGTACGGACCGAAAGCCATGGACGGGAAGACCTCGGTGGAAAATATGAAACCCGGACCACTAGCGGGAAATCCTCGGCTTCATCGATGGGGTCGGGCGGGACGTCGAGAACGATCTGGAAATTTGGGATGTCTGGGGAGCCGGAACCGCTAATGATTGACACGGGTATATCAGACGGTCTGTGGACAGAAGTCGTGTCTGGACCGATCACTGAACACGAAAAAGTGATTATCGGGGTCGATACATCGCGGAGTGAGCGGCAATCCGGCGAACTTCCCCCAGGATTTGGGAACAGCGGCGGGCAACGGCGGTCACCACGAGATCGCGGGTTCTAGCACCTGCAACCTGGATGATGGGACCCGTGCAACGCATGAGCAGCAGAAGGCTATGTTGATCCGATGCGAGGATCTGTGGAAAATCTATCGTCTCGGGGATGTCGAGGTTCAGGCACTCCGAGGATTGCATCTGTCGATTCAGCAGGGCGAGTTTGTGGCGATCATGGGGGCATCCGGTTCGGGGAAATCGTCGCTCATGAACATCCTGGGCTGTCTCGATCAGCCAACTAAGGGGCGCTATTGGCTGAATAATGTCAACGTGGCGGCACTGCGCTCCGATGCGTTAGCTGAGATCAGAAACAAGCAAATCGGCTTTGTTTTTCAAAACTTCAATCTGATCCCCCGTACCAGCGCGTTGGAAAATACGCAATTGCCGCTTTTTTATCGAGGTATTCCATTGAGGGAACAGCGGGTGATGGCCATGGAGGCCCTCCGTCGTGTTGGTCTCCAGGGACGTGAGAGACACTATCCAACCCAACTTTCAGGGGGACAGCAGCAGCGAGTTGCCATTGCGCGGGCATTAGTTACGGGGCCATCGCTGCTCTTAGCCGATGAGCCGACCGGGAATCTTGATACCGAATCAAGCCGGGAAATCATGATCATTCTTGATGAGCTGAATAAAGCACATGGGATGACGATCGTCCTTGTGACGCACGAAACGGATATTGCTACTTATGCCAATCGAGAAATTATCATCAAAGATGGGCGAGTATTGTTAGACCGCAACACTCGGGCGGATCTGCAACAATTGTCGTCAGAGGTTTGATGCCGGTGTTCATTCTCCTCACCGTGTGGACCGCTCTTCGGATTCTCGGACGTAATCGACTCAGAGCCGGATTGACCATGCTCGGCATCGTCATCGGCGTGGGTGCGGTCATTGCCATGGTCAGTATCGGCGAAGGGGCGAAGACGGCCGTTGCTCAGCGTGTAGCCAGTATGGGCACCAACGTCATCCTCATCTTTCCTGGCGCCACGACGACGGGGGGGGTGCGAGGCGGGCAGGGGGGGGCCGTGACATTGACGGTTGCAGACAGCCTCGAGCTCAAGAAGCGTATTCCGCTGTTATCTGCAACTGGGTGGGGCAAGCGCGATGTGATGCAGATTGTAAATGGGAATAGGAACTGGAATGGGATGGTCAATGGGGTTTCCCTGAGCTATTTGACGATCAGGGAGTGGTCCTTTGCTAGCGGAGGGCCATTCACACAACAGGATATGGACAGCGCAGCATCTGTGGCTCTGGTGGGGCAGACGATCGTTGACAATCTGTTCAACGCAGGGGAAGAACCAGTTGGATCGATCATTCGCATCAAAAACGTCCCGTTTCGTGTGATCGGTGTGCTGTCGCCCAAGGGGCAGTCCTCTCAAGGGACGGACCAAGACGATATCATTTTTATTCCCTTCACCACCGCCGAGCGCAAAGTGCTGGGCACCCAATTTCTCGGTTCCGTCGGAGCGGTGTTTGCCTCGACGGAACGGCCGGAGGATCTCCACTCGGCTGTCGAGCAGATTCAGGAAGTCCTTCGGCAGCGCCATCGGCTACAGCCGGGGCATGAAGACGATTTTGTTATTCGCACTCAAGTCGAAATAGGCAAAGTTCAGGAAGGAGCGAGTGAGACGTTGACGCTGATGTTGTTTGCCATTGCATCGATCTCTCTCCTGGTCGGCGGCATTGGCATTATGAACATTCTACTGGTGTCGGTGACAGAGCGGACCAAAGAAATTGGTGTGCGGATGGCGGTAGGAGCCAAGCGGCGGCATATTTTGGCGCAATTTCTGATTGAAGCGATCACCATGAGTGTGGTGGGGGGCTGCCTGGGCATCGTCCTAGGGATCGTAGGGGCCCGGGTGACGTCCGTAATTGCCGGTTGGCCGACGATCATTTTGCCAAACACCGTGGCGACCGCCTTTGCCTTCTCGATTGCCGTCGGGCTGTTCTTCGGCCTCTATCCCGCCAATAAAGCCGCCAGGCTCAATCCGATCGATGCCTTAAGGTATGAATGAAGTCTATCAGGTGGTTTAAGAATTCTGTGTTGGACGGTAGACCGCCTCAATTGAATGTAAATGAGGAGTAGGGTGTGCCTACGTGTCACATGATCTGTAGGCCACTTGCACACCCGATTGGCTATTAATCCATGAGTGTCCCAATCACTCACGAGCTGGGTTTGTTCTTTTTGCCTTGGCGGCCTGGCGCAGTGCGGTGTTAGGCGGAATCAACAGCGAGCGAGAGGGATACTTCGATGTGTGGGTTCGTTCTGTCTACGGTCTTGTAGAGATGGGTCTCCACGATCCGGTTGTCATTAAGTCCCAAGCCTTCGCAGACCGCGTCTTGGGTGATTTTGAGGCCGCTGTCGAGGTCACGCCGAAGAGGCGTCATAAGCACAAAGCGGACGGAAAAGGCCAGCGGGCCTGAGTGCAACTGTTCCATCAGTGATGTCCGGATAGGTGATTGTGCGAGGGCAAGCCAAACTTGTCGACCCACTTCGGCTTTGTACGCACGTCCAGCAGAGGACAAGAGGCGCCGGCCATTCACCGTGGCATAGTGTTTGTTGATACTGGGAGGAATCGGCAAAGTCAGCGATAGTCGATTTGCCGTGACCAGTGCGGCACCATCCGGTATGGGCTGTCCGATATCAATTCTTCGAGCAGTGCGGCGTGGTGTAATTGGGATCGTCCCATTTAATGCGTTCAATGGATCAGGGGGAGGCACAGCCGGTTGATTGAATAGCGATCGATACGAGGTCAGGCGGATTGGAATCTTAGAGGACCGGATACCTGTGCGTCGGCGGCGCAAGGGCATGAACTGCACTATAACAAATTTATGATCTTCGACATGTTTTGCTCATAGCGGTCTTCCGTCCGAGCAATATATCGGCGCCATTCGCTGGGATTCCAGAGTTCTAGACGGTGATACAGGCCGATCAAAATCACTTCTTGGTCTTCATCGACAGGGACCATTTTCCGCAAGCGCCCTGGAATCAAAATCCGCCCAGCCTTGTCGAGCTCGGATGTTCCGGCTTCCGAGACAACAAAGTGCATGAAGAGACGGCTTTGGTCTTCATCCAATGAAGTCTTGGTCCGTTCGAGCACTTGCTCCCATTCCTTAGTGGAATAGATGAGCAGCGACTGCTCCAGGCCTTTGAGGAAGACGACAGCCTGCCCTCCAGATTCGATCTGTTCGCGAATGGGTGAGGGGACAATGAATCGTCCTTTCTCATCCACCTTACAGAGATATTCGCCAGCAAACATGGAGAATTTCCTAGTTTACACGTCTATGGCATTTCGGGTCTGGTCACGAATCCACTGTTCTAAATCCGTACGTACAAATCGCCATTCTTTTCCGAGCTTGAAAGCCGGCAACCGCCTGGTCTGCAGGTAGCGATAAAGCGTGCGTGGTGTGATCTTGAGATATTGGCAAGTCTCCACCAACGTCATTAATTCGCTGTTGGGGGACGTCTCCATCATGCGACCAGGCATGATCATCACAACCAGATTGAATCATACCGCTCCCGACCGTACGTTTATTTTAAGGATCAGCAGAAAATTGTCAAGGAAAATGTATGACGATACCTGTCACTGACTGTTAATGCCTGCTGATAAATTGCCACTGTCTTGAGTTTGGTCTATCATTGTCTCGATCTCCGGACCAACATTCCCCTCCTCTCCCCCCCGTCTCGTCCCCCATTTTTTTCATGAAGCGGGCCATGCTGTTTGAATCGTTTTCGCCCAATCCACCAAGATCGTGGGGGTTCGCCAGCGATTCAAACCGTATTTCTTTGGATTTTGGTGCAGAAAATTGAGGCAGCAGATGGTCCATCTGGAAGCTATCACAGTGGGGACAGGTTACCGAGGCTTGATTGCGGAGACCGAGAATCAGCACGGCACTTCGTGCTCGGCAGTCGTGCCACTGATATTCATAAATCGGTATATTTTTCCTCACACAGGTCACAAGAGATGAAGCTTCCGCTGAGCAAATATTGGGTCGGGAATGTGATTTGTGTTCACAGTGCGACCGAGTGTTAGGACGAAGACGTGGCTGGAGCGACCCTTGCACGGAGTTTTCGCGCAGACGTTTACCGTAGTGCCGGTTGTCAGGACATCATCGATCAGTAGTAGACATTTGTCCGTGATGGAAGCGGACCGTGGTACCGCAAGGGCTCCACGGAGATCGTTCAGCTGCTCTCTCCGGGAGAGTGCCGTCTGAGGCGGTACCAGGGCAATTCAAATCAATGCCGTGCTAGAGACCGGGACGGTGAGAGTCCGGTTGATCCTGTCGGCGAGAAGTAGCGATTGATTGCATACTCACTCGCGCAGCCGCTCGGCGTACAACGAGACGGGGATGATCCGGTCGATAGCCTCCAGTGGCGGAAGTCAGTTGATCATGAGACGGGGTTATGGATCTGCCAGCGAGACTTTGCCGCTGGATTTGAATAGGCAAATCGCACATCTTGCAGAAGGAGCCGATAGAGATAGAGCGTCCAGGCTTTGGTATAGGAGGGGGGCGTTTATGGCATGATTGGCAGGGATGCGGTGGACTATAGGTTGTGGCGATGGGAGAAACGAATGGATGGTTACGGCACGCGCATCGTGCGAGACTGGGCGGTGCAATATTATTCCAATATGTGGCGCAGAAATACGGTATCGGATCATTGATTAATGGCGTATGGCAGGCCACGCACTCAACCGGCAGGAGAAATCAGACAGCCGGACGTAGTAACCCAAGAATTGATGTTGAGATGGGGAGGGTCATCCAGCACCTGTAAGACAGGAGTGGTGTCGAGAGAATCTTTAAGGGGGTACGAGCCTCATCTGTCAAGGTTGTCGCGTTCTGAGCGGTTGTGCTATACGAGAGCGAGTGCGTCGCGCTGAGCACATTCACCTAAATGGTGTATAGGTGGAGAATGGAGTGTCGTTCCGATGGTGAGCCTCACACAGGTGTCAAAAACCTATATGCGTGGCGAGACGACCGTCTCCGCGTTGATCGATGTCAGTCTGGAAATCGGGCGGGGAGAGTTCTGCGCCTTCGTCGGGCCAAGCGGCTGCGGGAAGAGTACCTTGTTGAATCTGATTGCAGGATTGGATCAGCCAACGTCGGGCGAGATCCTGATTGAGAGCCGATCCACTCGTCAATTTACCAGCGCCGAATGGACGAAGATTCGGCGTGAAACGATTGGGATTGTCTTTCAGGCCTTTCATTTAGTTCCTGGTTTGACGGCGGAAGAAAACGTCGTACTGCCCTTGCTCCTACGCGGGGAGGGGGGACGTGAGGCGGCGATACGTGTGGAAGAATTGCTGGAGATGGTGGGGATGACCAGACGGAAGCACCATCGGCCCGGCGAGTTGTCCGGTGGCGAACAACAGCGGGTGGCGATCGCCAGGGCCTTGGTGCATCAGCCGCGGCTGCTCTTGGCGGATGAGCCCACCGGCAATATCGATTCGCATCAGGGAGCGGACATCATGATGCTCATGAAGTCGTTGGCAAAGGCCGGTGGGCAGACGGTGCTGCTCGTTACTCATAGTGAACAGGCAGCGCAGACTGCCGATTATACTTGGACGATGCAGGATGGGCGATTGGTCGAGCGTACGGTGCAGGTGTCCGAACCGGTGCCATCATGACGGATCTATCAACCACGATTGCCGGCGTTCGATTCCCCAACTGCTTCATGAACGCGGCGGGAGCCCTCTGTGTTACGAGAGAGGAGCTGGTCGCGCTTGGGAAGTCCGGTGCGGGGGCGATCGTCACCAAGTCGATGACGGTCGAACCGAGGCAGGGAAATCCTGAACCGCGCTATTACGGGTTTCCCGGTGGCTCGATTAATTCCATGGGTTTGCCAAATCTTGGCTACCAAGCCTATGCCGAATTGATCCCTGACCTCAAACGATACGGCAAGCCAGTCATTGCCAGTGTGGCGGGACTCTGCGAGGATGATTTTCCGACCATTGCCGCAGTGCTCAACGCCGCGCAACCTGACCTTATCGAAGTAAACCTCTCATGTCCGAACATTCCGGGCAAACCGCAAATTGGATACGACCCTGACACGTCCGAGCGGGTGATCAAGCGGGTGCGGAGTCTCATTACGGTCCCGATGGGTCTGAAGCTTCCGCCATATTTTGATCCTGCCCATCATGACGTCATGGGAAAAGTGATTGGACGGCACGGGGTCGATTTTCTGAACATGATTAATTCTGTGGGCAACGGACTGGTCGTCGATCCGGAGCGGGAAGCTGTGGCGATCAAGCCGAAAGGTGGATTTGGCGGATTAGGGGGCCGCATCATCAAGCCGGTTGCGCTGGCGAACGTCCGTGCGTTCTACAAGCTGTTTCAGGGGAACATTCCGATCATTGGGACCGGCGGTGTTGTGGATGGGGTAGATGCGTTTGAACATGTCTTGTGCGGCGCATCCGCCGTGCAGGTCGGCACCGTGCTGGTGGAAGAGGGGCTGGGGGTGTTCAACCGGCTTAAGAATGAGTTGACGGCTTTGCTGGTACGGAAGGGGTATCGCTCGCTCGCGGAATGCATGGGGTCAATAAAAGAGCTCTAGGGTTACTGCGTGCGAAAGGCGCGCGGCAATGATCATATTTGCAGCGATTGATGCAAAAGTTTGGCGACATTCCAAACCGTTAACCTGTGTTTCGTATTGAAGTGATGGACTTCGACGGTGCGGACATTGATGTCCAACGAGGCGGCAATCTCGTGATTCGTGTGGCCACTGGCAACACGTTGTCGCCTCTGGTTCTTGCCATCGTGTGCTCTTTAGCTTTGTGTCCGATCGAGTCTAACAAGGGATGCAAAAGCTGTAAGTAAACTGGCGATCTGTGCAAGGCCCTCTCTTCGTGCATTCCTGGACGATTGTAAAGATCGATGCGTCCCTTCCTTAAAATTCTATCACTGATTCTGATCGCGCATGTCACGCAGCGTCCGCTGCGAACCTTGCTGACGATCACCGGGGTTGCGCTCGGTGTTTCTGCCTCCGTGGCGGTCCGCACCGCGAACGTCGATGTCCTTCACTCATTTGAACAGACGGTTTTAGCTCTGGCGGGACCAACTACCTTGGAAATTTCCGGAGGGGAGGTGGGGCTGGATGAGCGGTTGATCACGGCCGTGCGCCACGTTTCCGGTGTCATGGCGGCTTCTCCGGTAATTCTTCAGACGGCGGTGAAGGTGGGTGACGAAGCAACAAGTCGGGCGGTTCAGGTACTAGGTCTGGATTTGCTTGCAGAAATTGACTCGCGAGGGTTTCGTGTCGGCCATCAGTTGGCAGAGCGCCGCTGGGAGACCATGCTTGATTCTAATGCGGTGCTGCTGGGTCGCAAGCAGGCGGTAGACTGGCATGTGTCAGTGGGCGATACGGTCGATCTCTTAATCGGCCCTGGTTTGGTGACATGCCGAGTTTCCGGGATTCTGGAAGATGCTGGAGGTCGAACCTCATCGTGGGATCGTTTGGCGGTCATGGATATTGCTGCGGCACAAGTAACATTCGCCATGGTGGGCCGTCTGGATCGAATTGATCTTCTCACTGAAGAAGGAAAGTCGCTTGAAGCTATTTCGCAGGCGGTACGGGCAATCATGCCGCCGCATGTCACCGTCGAACGCCCGGCAAGCCGGACCCATCAAGTCGAGCAGATGTTACGGGCATTCCGATTGAACCTGACCGTGCTCAGCTGGGTGGGGCTGCTGGTCGGGATGTTCTTAATCTATAACACGATGGCGTTCGCGGTAGCCCAACGTAGACGAGAAATCGGGCTTTATCGCGCAATCGGGATGACGCAAACACGTGTCGCTGCTTTATTTTTACTTGAGGCCGCATCGCTGGGATTGATCGGAGGCGCGCTAGGTAGTATGACGGGGTTTGTGCTGGCCCAGCAGCTGACGGCACTCCTGAGCCGGACCATCTCGGATCTCTACGTGCCTGTAGGGTCGGGTGGAGGGCATGTGCTTGAATCCGGTTGGTTCTGGACCTTCACACTCGAAGGTCTTTCCGTCGGGTGTCTCGTCTCAATGATTGGTGCATTAGGCCCAAGCCTGGAAGCAGGCAGAACGGCAGCGGCTCGTGCGTTGGCACCAGGGGATTATGAAACGGGGCATCAGTTGCAGATTGCTGGCCTGAGTTTTGTTGGGCTGGGGTTGCTTGCGGTAACGGGAGCGCTCAGTTTTGCTGGACCGGTGGATGGCGTGCCACTTCCGGGCTATCTGGCCACCCTCTGTTTGCTGGCCGGGTTATCGTGTCTCGCACCAATCTGTATTAGCGGGTGGCCCCGCAGCAGGCGGCAAGGCGGACTCAATCCCGAGATGCAAGGGGTCATGCGTGACATTGCGATCGATCACGCCTCGCGGAATCCAGGCCGCAATGGGGTCACGGTGTCTGCATTGATGGTTGGATTGACGATCATGATCGGGGTCTTGGTGATGGTCCGAAGTTTCCGTCATACGGTGGAAGTCTGGGTGGCCGAGACAGTGATCGCGGATGTTGTGGTTGCTCCCTCCCTGTGGTTACGCGGAACTGAGGCGGGAAGTGTAGGCCGAAGCCTGCCCTCATCCTGGTTGATCGAGCTGGCATCGATCCCGGAAGTCACAGCGGTCGATACCTACCGTGACGTGCGAGTCTTAGTCAATGGCCAGCGAGTCGCCATTGTTTCTCGCGATTTGCGCTTGCATGGGCGAATGAGCCGATATCTGATGCGCCACGGTGACTCGTCGGAGCAACTCAACCATGCAGCGGACGTTGGTGGGGTGCTGGTATCTGAAATCCTCGCCGGTAAACTTGGAGTGCAGGAAGGTGACCGTCTTGAGATCGTGACACCGGAAGGAAGAAAGCTGTTTCCCATCGTGGCAGTATTCTATGACTACGCCACCGACGGCGGGAAAATCCTGATGGATCGCGCACTCTACCAATCGCTCTGGCATGACGAATTGGTGACGATCTATCCGGTCTATCTGGCCGCCGGTGTGGATCTGGATCAAGTCAGGAATACGATGGCCGTCAGATTGCGGGACGCCGGAGGCGGCCGGTTTCCTCCCGTGCTGATCAGTAATACCGAACTACGAACTGAAATCTTGGAGATTTTCGATCGAACGTTTCTGATGACCTATGTCCTCGAAGCTATTGCGGTCATCATCGCGGTGCTTGGTATTATCAATACACTGGTCACATCCGTACTGGAACGGCGCCGGGAGTTCACGACGATCCGGGCCATCGGGGCGAGCGAAGGGCAGGTGACGCAATTGATCTTGTGGGAGGCGGCCTACTTAGGGGTGGTCGGGATCGGACTGGGTCTTGTGGGAGGCGGAGCGCTCTCGCTGTTACTGGTGAACGTCATCAATAAACAATCGTTTGGCTGGACCATTCACATGATCATTCCTTGGGGAGGGCTCGCGCAAGCGGTTTTTCTAGTGGGGGGAGCGACCGTTGTCGCCGGATTATTCCCGGCGCGGTGGGCTGCGCAACAGCCGATGGCAGAAGGGCTGAGGGACGAATAGACATTTCCCCTATTCAATTCACAAGACGATGCGTGCTACCGACTTTAAGTCATAGGTTTCCGTGACTTTGCTCAGGCCAGATTCTTGCTGTGTGTGTCTTTGCCATTGCCGCTAACTTTCGTCTATAAGCCGTACGTAGTTTAATTGCAAATAGCGCAGCAGTATCGACTAGTGACTGGGCGCAGCGCATTACTTAAATGATCCATCGCGGCCGTGTGGTGTGTTTCATTGTGTAGCAACGTAGGCGCATTTGCTCACACACGTTGCTACGCACCAAAAATAACCACGCGGTAAGTCACATAAATGCTGGATTCTTTTTGAGGATCTTTTCTCAATACTTTATAGATATTGCGGAAGCCGCGGTGTTTCTGTTGGCGATCTTTGCATTGAGTCAGCGAAACGGGAAAAACGCAGACATATGGTTGGTGATCAGTCTCGCGATCATTATCGTAATGATCTATGTGGATACGCCGTCATCGGCACTGTGGCGGTAGGAAGATCTATTTCGCCGCGGCAGGGTTCTGTGACCGATTCAGTTATGCTCGCCTATTGAGCCTCTGTACCGTACTGTGTACCGGCCAACGCTGGGCACTAAGACCCGCATGCTGGTGGGCACACCTTCGTTGTTCAGTCTTTCGCTGTGGGAGCAAGGGGGTATGCCGTGCCACACCCTTCAGCCTATCATCATCGAGCCGACTTCGAATCAGCGTTACTTATTTTTCTCGTAGGCTAGCCGCAGATCACTGACTGGAGGATTGGCGCTGCTCACAAAGGAAATCGCTACGTATATCAGCACCGCCGCTCCGACAACAATGCTGCCAAGATACAGCCAGGTCCTATCCATGTCATCCTCCTTGGTTGAGGGTCATCCTTAGAATTGGGCTTATTGGAAGAGAGTATCCTGCTATCTG
>VGXB01000015.1 GCA_016873515.1 Nitrospira sp. | reverse complement strand
GCGCGTGACTACCTAGCGCGTGTACTTTTCCTCCGATCACCATCGTGGGGTCGAGTCCACCCTGCGCCAGCACGTTCGCCACCATCGAGGTGGTCGTCGTCTTGCCATGCGCCCCTGCGATCGCCACGCCGAATTTGAGCCGCATCAATTCCGCGAGCATCTCGGCCCGCAGAATCACCGGGATTTGCCTGGCCTTCGCCGCTGCCACCTCAGGGTTCGTCGATGCCACAGCGGAAGAGATCACGACCACCTGCGCCTCGCCGACGTTCGACTCCTGGTGACCGAAGAAAATGTTTCCACCGAGTTCTTCCAACCGCCTGGTGGTTTCCGACGCCTGCAAATCCGAGCCGGTCACCTTATATCCCATCGTCAAAAGAACCTCGGCAATCCCGCTCATGCCGGCGCCGCCAATGCCAACCAGATGAATGTGCTGGGTCTTGCGAAACATCCCCATGCGCGTTACTCCTTGTCGTCCATATAAGGCACGACGCCCGTCTCGTTGCTCCGGAACCGCATTAGGCGCCAGCCTCCCCAACAGACCTGTCGCCGTCATGTGTCACCCCCATTAGTGCGTAACATTCGCAGACAATCGCCCTACCGGCATCGATGCGCCGCATCGCCCGGCTGTTGGCGCTCATTTTTTGAAGCCGTGAGGGATCCTGCACTATCGCATTGATCGAGTCGCTCAGCGTCGAGCCAGTCAGGTCGGCTTGAGGCAAAACGATCGCGCCGCCCGCTGCTTCCATGGCCCGTGCATTTTTCATCTGGTGATCATAAATCGCCGTCGGAAGCGGAATCAGGATCGCCGGCTTTCCACAGGCCGCCAGCTCCGCGATCGTCATGGCGCCAGCGCGCGAGACCACGAGGTCGGCCGAGCGCAGAACGGTCGGCATGTCATATAGGAACGGCGTGACCTTGGCTCGTACACCCAACTTCTCGTAGATCTCCTGCACTCGCCGATAATCCGCTTCTCCCGTTTGATGGGTGATTGCCAGGTGGGGCATCCGGGCTGTCAATGTGACCAGTGCATCCAGCACCGCACTGTTAATTGCCTTTGCCCCTTGGCTGCCTCCGAAAATCAAGAGATGCACGCATGATCCGCCAGACGTCGCCGCCTCGTTCGGCTCGGATGGCGCCAAAAACTCCTGCCGAACTGGCGTGCCAACCACCCGAACCTTGCTTCGGTCGAATAAATCCGCCGCCGAGTCGAATGCCAGAAAAATCCTTTGCGCAAATGGCGCAACCGCTTTATTCGCCATGCCAGGGTAGGCGTTGGGTTCAAGAATCACTCGCCGAATCCCTCGTAGTGCTGCAGCAACCAGCATGGTCGGACTCGTATAGCCTCCCACTCCAATCACCAGATCCACCCGGTGCTTGCGGAGAATGTAGAGCGACTGCCAGAGCCCCACCGGCATGGAGAGCACCCCTTGCATCACAGACACAACGCCCCTCCCCATCACCGGCTTCGCCGTGATGCGCAGCAATTCAAATCCTTCATGAGCGAGCACCTTCGATTCAATTCCACGTTCGGTTCCAACGAAGAGGATCTGGCTGGAGGAATTTCTGCGCTGAAATTCTCGCGCCAGCGCCACAGCCGGATAGAGATGGCCTCCGGTTCCCCCAGCGGCGATCACGATCGTCATCGGTAACTCGACCCACCCTGGCTGCTCCGCCAGAAATCTTCTCGTCCCATCTGCCGGTCTCGCGAGATGTTCAGCAAGATCCCAATCCCCACCATACAGGTAATCAGCGACGACCCGCCGTAACTGACGAAGGGTAAGGTCAACCCTTTGTTCGGCACAAGCCCTGTCACCACGGATGTGTTGATCAGCGCCTGTCCGCCGATAAGCAGGGTAATCCCCATACCGAGGTACCGCCCGAACGGCATCCGTGCTCGCGCGGCAATCTGAAACCCTCGAACGACGAACACAGCAAAGAGCAGAATAATGGCTCCTGTCCCGACGAGTCCCAGTTCTTCACCCACCAGCGCCAACACAAAATCGGTATGTGCCTCCGGCAAAAAGAAGAGTTTTTGCTTGCCCTCGCCCAATCCCACTCCAAACGGGCCGCCGCTGCCGAACGCCAGAAACGATTGCGTGATTTGAAACCCCGTGTCCGAGGCATCCTTCCACGGGTCCAGGAATGTCATCAGCCGGTCGCGCCGATACTTTGATCCGAGGACAAGCACCAATACAACCGGCACGGCACAGAGCCCGAGGGACACCAGGTGAGAAAGACGCGCCCCCCCCAGGAACAAGAGACTGATCGCGACCAAGCCCATCACCACCACGGTTCCCAGATCTCGTTCTAATAACACCAGACCGCCGAGCACTCCGATCACAAGCAATGGCGGAACCAATCCGCTGACGAAGTTCGTGATCTGGTCCTCCTTCTTTGCCAAGTAGGCTGCCAAATAGATCACGGCGATCAGCTTCGCCAGTTCGGCCGGCTGAATCGAAATTGGTCCCAATCGAAGCCAGCGTCTGGCCCCGTTCGCCACAACTCCAAGCGACGGGACCAGAACCAGCACGAGCAACAGACCCATCAGGCCGAGAAGGGGAATCGCCAGACGTTTCCACCAAATGTAGTCGATGCGCGCCACCAGATGCAGCAGTACAAGCCCACACGTAAACCAAATGAGCTGGCGTTTGAGAAAAAATCCCGAATCGTGGAATCGATTGTCTGCGACAACGGCGCTTGCGCTGAACACCATGACCAAGCCGATCAGTGCCAGAATGACTGTAATTCCCAGCAGAGTATGATCCATCACCGCCCGTTTCGGAGGACGCGGGCTGGCCGGCATCCAGGGCAGCGTCAGCGTTTCTTCCGATCTCCGTGACATTTTCCATCCTCAATTCGTTGAATCCATCCGTCATCGACCCTCACATCAAGTCGATGCCCGCATCGACGGGACGCATCGTCATGGCAAGCCGTTGACGAGCGCCTTGAACTGGCGTCCCCGGTCTTGATAATCGGCGAACATGTCGAAGCTCGCGCACCCCGGCGACATGAGCACCACCTCACCTGCTTCCGCTCCGGCAGCAGCCAGCTCAACCGCCTCGCGCAACGTCCCCGCCCGGTCGATAGCCGAATAGTCCGGCACGGCCTCGGCGATCAGCGGCGCGGCTTCGCCGATCAATACCAGCCGCTTAACTCGTCGACGAATGGCTGGAGCAAGCCGTGAAAAATCGCCCCCCTTGTCTCGTCCTCCGGCGATGAGCCAAATCGGCTGCTCGATACTCTCCAGTGCCTTCAGGGTAGCATCCACATTGGTCCCCTTTGAGTCATTGACGAAGCGCACCCCGCGCCGATCCCGGACGACTTCCAGCGCATGTTCCAATCCTGGAAACTCACCGAGCACCGATCGAATCGCGTCCAGCGGACATCCGCTCAACAACGCGTATGTCGTTGCCGCCATTACATTCTCGACATTGTGGTGGCCGCTGATCTTGATCTCGCCACGCCGGCACACTTCCTGACACCCGCCGGTAACGGTCGTCATGATCCGATCACCATTAAGATAGGTTCCGCCAGCCACATCAGGCGGCAAGGATGGCGTTTTCGTAAACCCGAGGACTCTAGCCTTCACATGGTGCCTAAGCGCCGCTACTCGTGCATTGTCCAGATTGAAAAGGGCATAATCGGATGCGGTTTGATTCTCGAAGATCCGATGTTTGGCCGCGACATATTCTTCGATCGAGTCATACCGGTCCTGATGGTCCACGGTGACATTGAGAATCGCGGCGATCCACGGGTGAAACTGCTCCACCGTCTCGAGCTGAAAGCTGGACACTTCGACGACCAGCAGATCGAACGGATCGGGGCGTCCCATTTGGAACGCATGCAGAACCTCTCCGGCCGCTTCGCTAAGCGCCGTCCCCAGATTCCCACCCACGAACACACGCTTGCCGCTGCGCTGCAACATCTTGCCGATCAACGTCACTGTGGTGCTCTTCCCGTTGGTGCCGGTCACGGCCAGGATTGGCGCCGAGAGAAATCGCGACGCGAGCTCCAGCTCGCTCAATACCTTCACCCCTCGACGGCGAACACGCTCCAACGCGTCCATGCGATACGGAACCCCTGGGCTGATGATCACGAGATCGGCGGTCTCCAACGCTGACTCATAACTATCGCCCAGATTCATCGTTACATGGGACCGGTCCAGCTGCTCAAGCATCCGCTCCAATTGCGATGGTTCCTTCTTGTCGGCCACAGTGACCAACGCACCCACCGCCTGCAACAGACGAGCTGACGCCACACCGCTTCGCGCGAGCCCCACTACTGTAACCCTACTTCCCGCCAGCTTCATCCTCTCCATACTCACCATGGCATCACCGCAACTTAAGTGTACTGAGGCTCAGCAGCGCCAACAGAATCGCGATGATCCATAAACGCACCACGACTTTGGGCTCTTCCCAGCCCTTCATTTCGAAATGGTGATGAAGCGGCGCCATCAAAAAGATGCGTTTCCCCCTCGACTTGAACGAGAGGACTTGAAAGATGACCGACACCGCCTCAATCACAAAGACCCCGCCGACCAAGAGCAGCAGCAGCTCGTGCTTGCTGATGACCGCCACCGTTCCAAGCGCCGCGCCAAGGGGAAGCGATCCTACGTCTCCCATGAACACAGATGCCGGATAAGTGTTGAACCACAGGAATCCCAGGCTTGATCCCAGGATCGCGGCGGTAAACACCGCCAGCTCTCCCGCTCCATCGATATGAGGAATCAAGAGATACTCCGACATCAATCGGTGACCCGTCACATACGTCACCACGGTGTACGCGAAGGCGGCGATCATAATTGGACCGACCACGAGCCCATCGAGACCATCCGTGAGGTTCACGGCATTCGAACTGCCAACGATGACGAGTACCGCGAAGACGACGTAGAACCAGCCGAGATCCGGCGTAAACGATTTAAGGAAAGGTACGCTGAGCTTCGTGCTGTATCCAGGCAAAAAATACAGAACGAGCGCGATAGTCAACGCGACACACATTTGAGCCGTAAATTTCTGCCGTGGCGTCAACCCCTTTGATTGGGCTTTCACGAATTTGAGATAGTCGTCCGCGAATCCGATGGCGAAAAATCCCAGTGTGGCGCCGAGCACCAGCCAAATAATCGGCTGCGAGATGTCGGCCCATAGCAGAGTGGATAGGGTGACCGCGAAGATGATTAGGATTCCGCCCATTGTCGGCGTGCCGCTTTTAGCCAGATGCTGCTTCGGCCCGTCATCGCGAATCTGCTGCCCCAACTTAATCTCTTGGAGCTTCCGGATCATGGACGGCGCCAGGACGAATGCGATCAAGAATGCGGTCACGGCGGCGTAAATAATGCGGAAGCTCTGATACCTGAAGACGTTCAGGAACGAAAACTCCGTATGCAGGGGATAGAGCCAGTTGTAGAGCATAGTCTGTGACGATTCCCGTGTCCGGCGCCTCTGGACCAGGACCACACACACTGCCGATTACGATACCTTCTTCGCCACGCGCTTTGTCTCGTGCAATGCGTGAACCACTTGCTCCAGCTTCATCTCGCGCGATGCCTTCGCCAAGACGACATCTCCGGGCTTCACGACTGCTTTCACGGCGGCCGCCGCCGATGAGGCCTCTGGCGCCAGGATAATGTGCTCCCGATCGAACCCTGCTCGGGTTGCACCTTCTGCCAAACTCCTACCCAACGTGCCACAGGCAATGAGCTGATCGATGCCCTGCTGCGCCACGAAGACGCCGACTTCCTGATGCAACGAGACGGCATTAGCCCCCAACTCCAGCATGTCGCCCAGCACGGCGATCTTCTTCCGACCTTCTCCCCGCTGCACCAGGAGCTGGACGGCCGCCTTCATCGAGGCCGGATTCGCGTTGTAGCAATCGTTGATGACCGTAATCCCGTGGCTGACAAAGATCTGCGACCGCATCGCCGCAGGACGAAACCGGGAAAGCCCCTGCGCAATGACTGCAGCCGGAAGACCGAGCACAACCCCGACCGCCGCTGCAGCCAGCGCGTTGCTGATGTTATGAGTTCCTTGCACGTGAATGCGGACGATGGTGTGCCGCACCTTCCCCAAAAATAGCAAACGAAAGATCGAGCCGTTGCGTCCATCGGATTTCACATCTATAGCGCGGACATCAGCTTTCGAGGACAGGCCAAAGGACAGCACGTGACATCGAGCCCTCGACGCCAAGTAATCGTAGTAGGGATCATCCGCGTTCAAGACCGCCGTACCTCCGACTGGAATACAGTCGAGCAACTCCGCTTTCGACTGCGCCGATCCCTCCATGCTTCCGAAGAATTCCAAATGATCTGGACCGATGTTGGTAATGACGCCAATGGTGGGCCTGACCATTTCGCAGAGTCTGATCGTCTGGCCAACCCGATCGACCCCCATCTCGATGACTGCCCCTTCATGACGCCCATTGAGGCGAAAGAGGGTCTGCGGAACTCCGATACGATTATTGAGATTCCCCTCCGTCTTGAGAATCTTCCATCGATGGGCCATCACGCTCGCGACCATTTCTTTCGTGGTCGTCTTGCCATTGCTTCCTGTCACAGCCACAACAGGTATAGCAAACCGACTCCGATGGTGAGTCGCAAGCTGTTGGTACGCGAATAACGGATCTCGGACACCCAAAATAAACGGCACGGTTTGCTTCGCCACTGGTTTGACGGCGAGCGCTCCCACAGGGTACGCATCGTGAACAATCGCTCCCACAGCTCCTCGCGACAACGCCGCCCCGACAAAGTCATGTCCATCGAAGCGATCCCCCTTCATTGCTAAAAAGAGATCCCCTGGGCGAATTAACCGGCTGTCCAAGCCGATCCATCGGATGGGCTGCTTCATCCACTCAAACGTCTTGCCGGCCAAAACTTTGGTGCTGATCACTTCTCGTAATTCTTCGATGGTAAATAGCGGCATGCGAATTCCCTATGACACTCCGGCCACACTACGCACGGGCCCTGCACCGTTCGATGGCTTCACGCGCCACCTCACGATCGTCCCAATGGATCTTCTGCGTCCCGATGATCTGATAATCTTCATGACCCTTGCCCGCAATTAACACCATGTCGCCAGCGCGAGCCTCTTCTACTGCCGCTTGTATCGCCTCCCGCCGGTCAGTCACTTTTCGATACTCGACGTGCGGATGCTCTTTCAGCGCCTCAGCCACGCCGGTTTCCACTTCTTGCAAAATGGAAAGCGGGTCCTCCGTTCTGGGATTGTCCGACGTCAAGACAACGACATCGCTATACCGCACGGCCGCCTTTCCCATTTGGGGCCGCTTGCCACGGTCACGGTCTCCGCCGCAGCCGAAGACGGTGATGAGGCGTCCGGTTTTCAAGACCTTCGCGGCTGTCAGCAGCCGGACCAGCGCGTCTTCTGTATGGGCGTAATCGACCACGACGGTGAACGGCTGCCCCGCCATTACACGCTCGAATCGCCCCGGCACATTATTCACTTGCCCCACCGCTGCTCGTACCTGATCCGGCGTCGCCCCTTCGTGAAGCGCAACGCCAATCGCGGACAACAAATTGTAGACGTTGTGCTCACCCACCAGATGGCTCTCGACCGGGAAGGACCCTGCTGGGGTCGCCGCCGTAAAGGTAGTTCCCCCCAACGATAGCCGCACATGCTCCGCCCGAAGATCCGCTTGAGTTTTCAGCGCGTATGTCCAGACCGGGGCTGGGCATAATTCTTTGATGCGTTGCCCCATCGGGTCGTCCACGTTCAGAATGGCCCGCTTGTTGGACTTGCGCGTTTGGCTCAATCCGGTGAAGAGCCGCAACTTCGCCTGGAAGTACTCGTCCATGGTCTTATGAAAATCGAGATGATCCTGCGTCAAATTGGAAAAAACCGCGACGTCGTATTCGCAGCCGGCGACGCGTTCCTGGGCGAGGGCATGGGAAGAGACCTCCATGACAACCACGGTACAGTTGTCTGCCACCATTTGAGTGAGGAGTTGTTGCAACTCGAGCGCGCCCGGCGTCGTATGCGAGGCTGGAATAGTCTTCTCGCTAATCTGATACCCTATCGTCCCGATCAGCCCGACCCGCTGGCCCAATGCTTCCAATAAGGCCTTGCACACATACGTGGTCGTCGTCTTTCCATTCGTCCCTGTCACGCCGATCATGCGCATCTGGGACGACGGCTCTCCGTAGAAACGGCTCCCCAGCAAACCTAGTGCCTTGCGGGAGTCCACCACACGGACAAATGGAACCGAGAGCTTCTCCACCGGTTGCTGCGAAACCAGACCTGCCATCCCAGCTTGCACTGCCGCTGGAATGAAACGATGCCCATCCACTCGCTCACCCTGTACCGCGATGAACACACTCCCAGGCTGGATTGAGCGTGAATCGTCTGTGACGGCATACACCGAAATGGTGTGATCGCCTGCGCCTTCGATGATCGCCACCTGTCCTTGAAGCGCCTGAAGCATCGATGCAAACGTCATGACGATCCCATTACGCGTCGACTATGGCCCGCCCGCCGCCATCGCCAGCTTGACCGGCTCCGAGGATGAAACACCCAGGTAACTTAACGCCTGCTGACCAACGCGATTGAAGACGGGGGCTGCCACAGCCCCACCCCATGCCTCTCCCTGTGGTTCATCAATCACCACAATCATGGCCAATTGTGGATTGTCCGCCGGTACATACCCCACGAAGGAACTAACGAACTTGGAATCCGAATAGGCTCTGGTGCGTGGATCGATCTTCTGCGCAGTGCCGGTCTTTCCGGCAACACGAAATCCGTTAATCGCAGCCCTTCCCCCCGTTCCTTCAGTGACGACTCCTTCAAGAATCGTGGTTACAGCACGCGCCGTCTCCTGCGAAATTACTCGCCGTCTGACTTGAGGAAGGATCTGGCGCTTCAGTTGGTTCTGGGCGTCACGGATTTCCGACACGATGTAGGGCTTCATCAGCTTTCCCCCATTGGCGATCGCCGCAATTGCCGTGACCATTTGCATCGACGTGACACCAATCTCTTGCCCCATCGAGATGGAAGCCACGGTTCGCCGGCCCCATGTTTTGAAGTTTTTCAGCAACCCTGTCGCCTCCCCTGGAAGATCAATCTCCGTTTGCGCCCCAAATCCGAAGGTCTGGAGATACTGGTGCAAGCGCTGATCCCCCAGTGCCATGCCGGCCTTGGCCGCCCCGATATTGCTGGACTTTTGAATGACCTGCGCAAACGTCAACCAGTCGTGTTTTTCATGATCGTGAATGACCGTACTTGCAATGGCCATGCTCCCTTGCTCCCCGAATACCAGGGTCTCGGGTTCCATCACCCGTTCTTCAATGGCCGCGGCGGCCAGGATTGCTTTCATGGTGGAGCCAGGCTCATAGGCGTCGGTCAATGCGCGATTTCGCCAACGGTCCGGGCTCAAATTGGAGAGGACGTTGGGATCAAAACGAGGGCTGCTCGCCAACGCCAATAGAGCACCACTATTTGGCTCCATCACGATCATCGTCCCGGACTTTGCCTGTACGCGGGCAACCGCATTGTCCAATTCTTTTTCCACAATGTACTGAATCACTTCGTCAATCGTGAGTACGAGTCGATGGCCAGATGCAGGGACCTGTTCAGCTTGCTGCCCCTTCAAAAACACCGTGCGACCTTTTGCATCACGCTGTGCGACTATGATCTGCTTCTCTCCCTGCAAGTCTGAGTCATATCGGCGTTCGATACCCTCCAACCCCTGACCGTCCATTCCCGCAAAGCCCAAGAGATGGGAAAGAAGGGGGCCCTTGGGATAAAACCGACGCCCTTCCATGACCACACCGATCCCCTCGACTCGCGTGCGATCGAACCACCGTCCCTGCTCAGGGTCCAGCTTTCTCGCCAACCACACAAAGTGGCGATTTTGGCGCAGCCTCTGCTCCAACTCACTCACCCGAACATCGAGCACCGGTGAGAGCAGACGCGCCGTTTGGGCCGGGCTGTCCACATCGGTTGGCACGCCGAAAACGGACGGCACTTCCAGATTCATCGCCAGCACCTTTCCATTGCGATCGACGATGGCGCCCCGAGCTCCTTCCAACAGCATGGTTTTTTGATGCTGACGGTCCGCTTTCACCGTCAACTCAGCGGCCTGCAAAACTTGAAGCGTCACTAAGCGGAACAGGACAATGCCAAACCCGCCGAGAAACACCAGCAGCATCACATAGCGACGATAATGCTGAAGAGATCCAGCCACTATCTCCTCACATCAACTGGTTCTTGCTTGGCGACCCGAAGTTCCACTGGAGCACTTTGCATGGACGGCGCCATCAAAGGCCCGACTCGCACCACAATCACCTGCCCCCTCTGAGATGGTGCCATGCCAAGGCGTTCCGTCGCGATCTTGGCAACCCGATCGGGAGCACTAAGCGAGGAGACCTTGATGTGCAGCTGGTTGCGCTCGCGCTCAAGGACCGTCTTTTCCTGCTTGAGCCGCTCGACCTGATACCCCACTCGCACCATATCCACCCGTTCCCACACGAACAGAAATACCAGACACAGCCCCGTGCACATCGCCAGCAGTCTCATGCAGCCATCCTTTCCGACAACCGTTCGGCCACCCGCAGCTTCGCGCTCCGAGCCCGAGGATTCTCCCGGCACTCCTGCTCAGATGGAAGAATTGGTTTCTTCGTGAGTACCGACAGGTACGCGGCAAGCCCTTGCGCCAACGATCGAAAGGTGTGCTTCACAATACGATCTTCAAGAGAGTGAAACGAGATCACACAAATCCTCCCCATTGGCGCCAGGAGCTCGACGGCATCCCGAAGGGACGGCTCCAGCCGTTCAAGCTCCCGATTCACGGCAATTCGAAGCGCTTGAAATGTCTTAGTCGCACAGTGAATCCGTCCATGCCGATACGCAAATGGCACGGCTCCAGTAACAAGAGACGCAAGCGCACCCGTCGTGTCGATCGGCCGATGTTCCCGCTCACGCACGATTGCGCGCGCGATACGCCGTGAATAGCGCTCCTCTCCATATTGGAAAATGATGTCGGCCAGTTCTTGCTCCGCGCAGCGATTCACGAAATCCGCCGCCGCCATCTCGGCTGTTTGGTCCATGCGCATATCGAGCGGTCCGTCTTGCGTGAAACTGAACCCGCGGGCAGGATCATCCAACTGAGGCGATGACACACCAAGATCGAAAAGTACACCTGACACTTTCGATACCCCGATTTTCTCAAGATGGTGTTTCACGTGCTCAAAATTTCCCCTTATCAGCACCACTCGCTCGCCAAATCTCTTCAGCCGCTCTTGTGAAAATGCGATTGCCCGAGAATCTTGATCCAATCCAATCAGCTTTGTAGCCGGACCAAAACTATCCAAAATCGTTTCAGCATGCCCACCATATCCCACCGTACAATCCAAGATCATCCCGGGTTTTTCATATATAAGCCATTGTAATATTTCTTTGTTTAGTACTTGCTGATGGCTCAGTCCCATTTTCTTTATTACCCACTTAACTCCACTTCCCCCCACATAGACGGGAGTATACTCTCGTAAATCTTGTTGTCAATGGGAATTTTTCGGAGAATTTCTTTTATTTGACTGGTGTTTATGGAGGGTTTTCCCTTCGCCCAATTATTAGCTTTCATTGACTTCTTTAGGCTTGGGCAAGAGCAAGAGAATGACGGCATACGCACACCACGCCCACTCACATCGAGAGTTCTCTCGATCGCACTGGTCATAGGCTCTCTCTGGGTTTGGCGTGATCCCGAGGACAGCGCAGGCAAAAGAATTCAACCCTGACAATCCACTGAATGTACCGACTTCAATCTATTGGTGTCCCGGGAAGAATCAGGATTAGCAACTCTCGACGAAAAAACGGGCCGTCTGCAAACCGCTGTACGACCAGCACGCGAGTGAACTGTTTTGAGAGAGCGCCAGGAAACAGGGCTATGACGCTCCGGATCGTGACCCAATCAAAATTGTAGATCTACAGACTGACGCGTCAAAGTTCTCGGAGCGCTATCGGAACTTCCTGTCCTGCTGCGTCCCCCCTGACGACGCACTGGAAGCGATCGTCGATCTGATCAACGAAGCCAATCACATCTTACAGTCCGTCCAGAAAAAGAGCGTCTTCAATTCGGCCGGTTTTGAGGTCGGGAAGCGGGGGACTCGGTGAAAGAGCCAGCGCCGCGCCGAAGCTCAAAACCTTTGCTCGCCAATATACGCTCAGCAAGATTGTCCGCGCGGTGGCTCGCGCAAGAAATGAGTTATTTTCGTTCAGGAATCGTCTAAATAAATTGAAGGACACGCACCAAGAACTTGAGCGTGTGGACTACGAGCGAAACGGCCGGGTAAAACAACAGCTGCACGACGAAGAAGAGGCGATCAGAAAAGAGCTTTCCTCCCAAAAGCCTCCGTCAGCCGCGCCCACAGGTATGGAAACTCAAAACATCATGTTGCGCTTCCGCATCGGCGGAGACATCGAAGACACAAAATTCAATGCCAACTTCAGTGCGGATATCGGCGCCTTCATGTCCCCTTATAGCAATGTCGGAGAATCGCTCCGTCCTCGCCGAGGAGATGACATTCACGACAGCCAATTGTCCCATCGGCCCGAAACAGATCTTCAAGGCACCCCATGCCCAGCAGTACCGGTTTCGAAATCGACAACGCGCAAAACCATGAGGGCGCTTCGACCATTCAACACCGAGAAGTTGGTCCCTTCAGCCGAGATTCAGACTTCAACACGAAGCGCCGCCGGGGTCACCCCTCCAACACAGTCGATATCGGCTCCCACATTTCACCTGAATTGATACTGCGATACAAACCACTGCCGTTAGTGCCAACATAAAACAGGTTCGGATCCGTCTCGCTCTGTGCGATCGATCGGATATTGGTCGTCGCAAGTCCGTTATTTAGCGTCTTCCATGTCATCCCGCCATCATCACTGCAATGCACACCATCGCGTCCGGCGAGATAAATCACGTTTCTCCTAGCGCGATCCAACACCATCCCGATGATCATTTGATCAGACAGTGATGCACCGATCCGCTGCCATGCCTGGCCGCCGTCGAGGGTCTTATAGAGCCCGCGCAGCGTTGCGGCATACACCGTGTTCGGCTCGAAGGGATCGACCAGGATCGACGTCACATTCAGCGCACGTGACGTTTTCAGCATCCCCGGCGGCACCAATCCGTTATTCACTTTCTCCCAATGACCGGCTTGATCAACCGACTTATACACGCCACCACTTGTGCCTGCATACAGAATCTGTCTCCTCGTTGGATCCATACCAAGCGTCACGACCATGAGTACTTCCTTCATGCCGTCCATCCGCTTAGACCAATTCTCTCCACCGTTCTTTGTTTCATACACACCCATCGTCGTCGCAAGATACAGATGCTGATTGTCGGTTGGATCGAAGAGAAACTGGTTGACGACCGAAGTAATTGTCGCATCATCCAACCCCGTGCGCATCGAGATCCACCGCTGCCCGCCGTCGTGACTCTTAAAGACCGCGTCGCCTTTTGTCCCGGCATAGACCGTCGCCGGATATACCGGATCGATCGCCATTGAAATGACGCGCGAATGGCTCATGCCGCGTGACAGATTCGTCCAAGTCCGACCGCCGTCCCGTGTCTTATAAATGTAGTCGTTCGTGGCAACGTAGATGATGTCGGGGTTCTTGGGATGGAGCTGAATGACAACCATCGGGTCGCTGCGATTGCAGCCGAAGAGAGAGACGAGAAGTAGAAACGGCAGGAGGAGGACCTTTGCCATCGTGTGCATCTTAAGAGGGGCAGCAGGAATCATTCCATGTACGCACATCCACCAAGCACAGCCCACGATTGAACGATAGATTGATGCTACGTGCGCGGTGGCGAGTACAGGAATAATCCCCGCCGCCTCGCCCCCATCACACCACTCTGTTACCTGTAATTCGTAAACTGCAAGTCAATCCCAAAGTCTTTTCCTTTCAAGAATACGATCGCCGACTGCAGTTCGTCTTTACTTTTACTGAGTACCCGCACCTGCTCACCCTGAATCTGCGCCTGGGCTTTCAACTTTGAATCCTTGATCGTCTTCGTAATCTCCTTGGCTTTCTCCGACGAGATCCCGCTCTGAATATTGGCGATCTGCCGCACTGTACCGCTCAACGCCAGCTCGATTGTGCCTTGCGTGAATGCCTTCAGCGACACCCCGCGCTTCACGCACTTGAGCTTGATGATCTCCTGCACCGCATTCAGCTTGTACTCATCGTCCGACACCACCACTAATTCCTTCTCTTTCTCCTTCAATGTAATCTCCGTCTTCGAATCCTTGAAGTCGAACCGCTGCTTGATCTCCTTCCTCGCCTGATCCAGCGCGTTCTTCAACTCTTGCATATTCACTTCCGACACCACATCGAACGAAAACAGATCAGCCACATTCTCCCCCTTGTTTATCCCGTCTCTATCAAGGCACGCTTAGTCGATCTCCCAATGTGCAATCTTCCCCTCACTGGAATAGCACCTGTGATTGGTTTCACTGCGTGTGCACTCGGTGAGCAAGAAACCAATCCGGGCACCATTCCATTTCCACGCTCCCTCAACAACACCCTGTCCCATGCGGCAACTTGAACCGCCTGTCATCATCACAGCAAATCGCCGTCTGTGCCCGCCCCGCCGATCCTCCTCCTGCCATCACCACCACCTCACTCGACGTAAACGGGTGCTTCAAAATCACATAGCCATACCACTGTCTCATTCCGTCGCTCAAGACAATCAAACCCAGCACTGCCACCACCGCCACCAGTACCGCGTCGAGATACAACGCAAAGGCCTGCCCCGTCGCCGATGCCCCAGCTTTTCTCAAAAACATCCAGAACATCTCATACGAGCCGGTCAGCGTAATCACACCCACGAATAACATCGGCGCTGCCGTCACCCACAGATAGGGTGACTTCCACATCTTGATCAGCACCGTCGTCCCGATGCAGAGTGCCAATGTCCCGAGCAGCTGATTCGCCACGCCAAACATTGGCCAGATCGTCGAGATATTCCCTGTCCCAATCAAATAACTCCAGGCCCCTACCACCAACCCACTGCTGAGCAATACACCAGGCAGCCAATTGATTCGGCGAAACGGCGCATAGATCCGCCCCGCCATCTCCTGAATGAGATAGCGCGCCACACGTGTCCCCGTATCGATTGTCGTCAGAATGAACAGCGCCTCGAAGACCAGCGCAAATTGATACCAATAGGCCATCAACCCCGACATGCCGGGCAGCGCCGCGAAGATCGAAGCCATGCCGACCGCCAAGGACACGGCACCGCCAGGGCGTCCAGCTACATCTACCTCAACCATTTGTGACAGTTCTGCGATGCGCGACGGCGCAAAGCCCATGGCCGCCAGCGCTTCGGTACTCAACGTCGTATTGATCGCCAGATAGTCGCCGGGAATCAACACTGAGGCTGCGATCAGCGCCATCACCCCGACAAAGCTTTCCAACAACATCGCCGTATAGCCCACCACCGCCTGCGACTCCTGCTCGATCATCTTCGGCGTCGTCCCGGATGATACCAGCGAATGAAAGCCCGACACGGCCCCACAGGCGATCGTGATGAAGAGAAACGGGAAGAGCGTACCAGGAATAATCGGCCCCCCACCGTCCGCGAAGGCCGTCACCCGCGGCATCTCAATCGTCGGCGCCATGAGGATCACCCCAAAGCTGAGCAGAAACACCACGCCCAGTTTCATAAACGTACTCAAATACCCGCGCGGCACCAGCAGCATCCAGCCAGGTAGCACCGACACGAGAAAGCCATAGCCGGCGAGCAACCACACCAACGCCGGTCGGTCGAATTCAAACAGCCAGGCATAGGACGACTGTGCAACCACTCGACCGAACAACACCGTCGCGATCAGCAGCACCACGCCCAACACCGACACCTCCGCCACCGCGCCAGGGCGAAGCTTCTGGAGATAAAAACCCATGATCAAGCCGATGGGGATTGTCATCGCAATCGTGAACGTCCCCCAAGCATTATGATAGAGCGCGTTCACCACCGCGAAGCCGAGCCCGGCCAACGCCACCACCACAACAAACAGGACGGCAACAGCCGTGGCTGTCCCTGTGATCGATCCAAGTTCATCATGCGCAATTTCAGGTAACGAGCGCCCGTTGCGCCGCATTGAAGCTACGAGGATGATGAAATCCTGTACCGCTCCTGCCAGCACCGCGCCGATCACTAACCAAAGAAACCCGGGCATGAAGCCAAACTGCGCCGCCAGCACCGGACCCAGCAACGGCCCTGCTCCGGCAATCGCCGCGAAGTGATGGCCGAAGAGTACCACCTTGTTGGTCGGGTGAAAATTGACCCCGTCGTTCAACCGCACTGCTGGAGTCACGCGCTGGTTGTTCAGCTCAACGACCTGCCTAGCGATCCAGCGTCCGTAAAACCGATGGGCTAAGGTGTAAATACACCCCGCTGCCACGACCAACCAGAGCCCGTTCACTTTTTCATGGGGATTGACGACACCGGCGACGAAGGCGAACGCAATGGCGGCGAGAAGGGCGAGAAAGATCCAGAAGATATGCTTGAACACTGACATGTGGCGCATCTTATTCTACCTCCTGATGTGTTGCGCCTTTTCCCACCATCGCCAAACAGAGCAAACCGATTCCGATCCAGACCAATTCCCGAAAGCGCCTTAACAGAGCGAACGTCAGCCCTGTGACATCGCTGTAGCCGAAGGCCTGGAGGAGTAAGACATTGCCTCCGTCTTGGGCCCCCAAACTCCCGGGAATGAAGAAGCTTCCTCCCTTGATAAATACGGCGAGGGCGCCGATGGAGAAAGCCGACAAGATGCTGGTCGGTTCACCAAGAAAATGCAGAATGATGAAGACCTCGATGGATTCGGCCATCCAGCCCAAAAAATACAAGCCGATCGAGGCATAAAAAGCCTGCTGGTGGTGGGTGTAATAATCCTGAATTGTCCGGTCGATCGAAAGCAGATGCGCTTTTTTCGATTCCAAAAACCCAATTCGCAGCCTCAGTTTCCTCACCAGACTCAGGATTGAGATGAATAGTCCACGCCGCTGGATAAATACAAATCCCGCGATTGAGCACACCAGTACCCCTACACTCAATAACGCGGCCGTCACCGTTTGTCCTGCCGAGGTTCCCATCCCCAGAAGCACAAACCCTAGAGCGATCCCAACGAGAATATAGAATACCTCGGCAAGAGTCATGGTGGTCTTCGCAATGACGACGGACGCAGCTCCCTCCGCAATCGGGACGTTGTATTTCTTGAGGAGATACGCTTTGAGCGGTTCGCCACCCAAGTAGGCCGTCGGCGTCGTCATGTTCACAACTTCGCCGGCGGTGCGAATGGCCATCAGCCGCCAAAAGGGAATGGCTTGGGCAGACGAGCCCAGAACGACCTTCCAGCCATAGGCCTCGATGGCATACATCAAGAAGGACGGAATCAAGACGGCCAGCAACGCCAGCGGACCGAGCCGAAACGCCGCCTCATAGATCTTGTCGGGGCCGATATGCCAAACAAGGAGACCGAGGACGGTCAGACCTAGCGCGAGTAGGAAATAGCGAAGCACGCGGGTTCAGCGACTCATGATTTGGTCACAGCTACGGCAGAGGGGCGAATCACCCACAGCATGACACAGGCGAAGATCAGCGAGCCGGCGGCCGCAAACATGAGGAACCAGTCGAGTACGGCTAACAGCGCAAAGAGCACCAGAGACACCGAGAAATCACGGCTGGCGACATTCTTCAACATGAAATCCCCCCAAGCCGCATGTTCCGGCGTGCGCCATCCACTGGCCAACTTAATTTTCCGCGCTCGCTCGACCAACAGAAACGACAACCCATTCCCCAGCACGGCCACCGCTCCGCAGGCCAATGGCTTCCAGGCCCCCGGCTCTCCAACCTGAGCCGTGTAGAGTCCGGCGGCGATGCCAGCGAAGATGGCCATGTGCACGACGTTGTCCATGGCAAGGTCGAACCACGCGCCAAACGGCGACTCAGTGAACGTCAGACGCGCCACCTCGCCATCGCAACAATCGATGACCGCCGCCAATTGAAACAACAGCGCCGCCGCCACACCCGCTGCATACGTTCCCATGCCGAATCCTGCAGCCGACACAAACCCGATCAACGAGGCCACGATCGTCACGGAATTGGGCGAGAACCCGACAGCGAGGAACAGGCGTGTGAACCAGCGCGAGAGTTTGCGATTGAAATACCGATCGACAAAGCCTTCGGAGTCGCCCTTGAGTGAATTGAACAGCTTCTTTTCAGCCACAGACACATCAGCTAGCGTGCTGACGTCCTGATACCAGGCCCCATGCTTGTCCTCCGCCGCGATCACCCGCACGCGGCCATCTACCGCTGCCTGTTCCAGCCAACGGCGGATCGGCGGCCGATCTTGCTCAGACGTACCCTGGCCTGCCGCATTCATGAGACTGGCCGGCAAGACCACCAATTCTGCTGCACGTAGTGCCGAATCGTCAAAGTGCGATGGAACGAACGACGTGAACCGATCCGACTCGACTTTCAACCGAAGCCCCCCTGCCAACAGATCGTTAAATTGCCGCGGCGCCGTCTGCGCAACCATGATGGCTTCACCGTCCCGCACTTCGTGCCGCAACCGTTCGACCAAGCTTCGCGAGAAGATCGCGCTCACCCCCGTCACCAGTGCGAAGCCGCGGACTTCTGCCGCCAAAAATTCCCACGTCCTCGGATCGTCTAGCGGAAACTCCCGGAGGGGCATCCAACGCACCGAAATCGTCAGGCGCGGCCCATGTCCCAACGCCTGCTTGAGCTGATCCTCTTCCGGACCGGCCAGCACGATCAATTGGCGAATGCCCGCCCGTTGTAATGTGAGGACGGTTCGTTGAAACAGCCCGATCCCGACGACACTGGTCAAGGGCCCGATCGCACTCACTCGGTGCTCGCTTGACTCGGCGAACATCCCGACCGAAGGCAGCAGGACAGCCGTGGTCAATCCGGGGATCTCGACTCGCTTCTGTAAGACGCTCTCATTCATCGCAGAAATCTCTGCCTCAATCTTCGACTCACAACCTTGTTCAAGAATCTCTCATAATTTCGGTAAAACGTCCAATTCCGCCTTCTTTACATCCTCGACGAAATCGATCTCCGTCCAGGGCAGGCCGCCGATCTTTTCATGGCCAACCTTGACAGTGTGGAAAAATTCTAGCAGCGCGTCCTCGTACTCCATATTCCACGAACCCTGATCGACATGGGACTGAAGCGACGCCACCAGATGAGGCGTATCGGCGTGCCGCACCCGTAAGAATCCCACGCCCTCACCGGCGTAATCGTACTGCTCCGGCATCTTCTTCGAGAGGGCGATGACCCGTCCTCCCGCCACCACGACCATGCATTCCTCACCAGTCTGCGTGACGGTTTCGTCCATCAGCAGCGCATTCTCATGTCGCGACTCCACCAGCCGCTGGAGAACATGGTGGTGAAACAGCACATCGGCATCCATCACAATCGCATCGTCGTCGAGGGCCGTACGGGCGATCCAGAGCGAAGAGATGCTGCCACGGTGGAACTGATCGTTGACCAGAAAGTCTACTTTGACGCCGCAGTCCTCACCTGCAACTGCGTCGCGGATCATTTCCTGCCGGTAGCCGACCACGATGGTCGCACGCGTGATGCCCAACCCGGCCAACCCCACCAGGTAGCGATGCAGCAACGACCGGCCGCCGATCTCGATCAAGCACTTGGGCCGATGTTGGGTAACCTCCCAGAGCCGCCTGCCAACGCCCGCTGCAAGAATCACGGCTTTCATGCGGATTTACTCGCCTGCTCGAAGGCATCGAGAAATCCGTGAACCTGCGCTTCGGTCAACGCCCCCATGTTAGCGACGCGGAAAATCTTGTTTTCCAGATTGCCCTGGCCAGAATAGATCACGTAGCCTGAGGCTTTCAGCCGGTCGTGCAACGTCTGGTACGACACGCCCTCCGGCAGATAATAGGCTGTGATGGTATTCGACTGACGATCCGGCGGCAGGAGTGCTCTCACACCTAGCTGAGCCATACGGTCTCGGATGAGCGACGCCATCTTCTTGTACCGCTGCACACGATTGGCCACACCTTCTTCGAGCAGTTCGCTCAGCGCTTCGTCGAACGCGTAGTACACCTGAACCGCCGGGGTGAACGGAATCGTACCTCGGCCTTCGCTGTCGATGTAGTGCATGAGATGGAGATACCAGGATCGCTTGGGGTACCCCCGCATCTTTTCGACAAACCCCTTGCGTACCAGGACGAAGGAGACACCGGGAAATCCCTGGATGCACTTTCCCGCCGTACCCGTCACCATATAGATGTGCGACTTCGCGATATTGAGCATTTCACCCGCCAGAGCGCTGACCGAATCGAGCACAAAGACACGATTCTGATTGTCGACGATCTCAGCGATCTCATGGACGGGATTGAGCAACCCGGTCGTCGTTTCATGATGGACCATGCCGACTACATGCACTTCCTGATGCTGCCGGAGCGCTAGCAGGAGCTTGTCCGGATCGGGCCGCGATATCCAGTCGTACTTCAGCTCACTCACTCCAAGACGATGCAAGCCGATGATCTGGGACATCCGCTCACCATACACACCGTTATTGAGGATAAGCATGCGCCGGCCATGGGGCAAGGACGACAACAGGGCGGCTTCGACGGCGGAGGTTCCGGAGCCGGTGATAACCACGGCCACATAGTCTGATTCAGCCCCTGGCACAAACGCCTTCAGCAGCTTCGATTGGATACGATACAGTAGCTCCGTAAATTCCGACTCACGATGGCAAATGTCGGGACGGAGCAGTGCCTGCCGCACACGCTCAGTGACATTGACCGGCCCAGGGTTAAGGAGAATCACTCTTCCCTCCTTCCTCTCCAGAGTGGCGTGACAGGCTTCCCTTCACTGCGCGCATTGACCAGGCACATTCCGATTGTGCGCAGGCAGCGAGCATAAGGGAAGCTTGTCGCGCCCCTCATCCCTTAATCGCGTTCATGAACCGTTTCGTCAGATCCGGCGGATCGAGCAAAATCCGGTCCGCCTCTTCCTGGAACTCATTGACCTTGATCAGTAGCATACTGGGCCCATCTTTTTTCAGCAGGTCTTTGAACTCGTACACGAGATCATCGCGATCGAGCACACGGACCGTGTTCACGTAGCCGGCGGCCTTCGCCACTTTTTCCAGGGACACGACGTTGGAAATTGTCGGCTGGTTCCCGGTCGTCCCATATACTTCGTTATCGAATACAACATGGATGAAATTCTTGGGCTTCAGGGCACCGACCGTCGCCAGCGTGCCCATGCCCATCAAGACATTGCCGTCGCCATCGAATGTGACGACCTGTTTGTCCGGCTTGGCCAGCGCCACGCCCAGCGCAATGGCCGCCGCGTTGCCCATCGAGCCGATCATATAAAAGTGCGTGGGCCGGTCGGCGATCTTCTGGGCCTCGCGCGAGGGAAACCCGTTGCATACGATGACCGGCTGGTCGGTCAATAACTCCAGCAGCGCCGCCATCGCTTGGGCCCGGCTGATTAACGTACCTTGTTCTGGCCTCATCGTCATGGGTGCAGCCCCTTCACCACGCCCTTGGTGATAAGGAGCGCGACCGGAATCTGTTGTTTCTTGTATATCTCCGCTATCCATCTGAAATCGTCGGTCGCTGTTTTCTCCGTCAGGGTTCGATGCGGAATTTTCATCGTATCAAGAAATTGCGGCATGACTTCGCCCATCACGAGATGCTCCGGCGCATCCTTCCCGCCCTGCCCCCGCCACGACACGATGAGGATGCAGGGCTGCCGATAAATCATGTTCAGCGAAATCAGTGTATTGAGCGACGTCCCCAATCCTGAATTCTGCATCAACACCACTGGCATTTTCCCAGCCATGTAGGCGCCGGCCGCCATGCCCACTGCTTCATCCTCGCGAACCGCAGGCGTATACAGCCGGCGGTTCATCAGCTCGGCGATAATGCCGCCGAGGATCGAATCAGGCACGCCGGTAAAAAAATCCACGCCCAGATCTTGGAGCGACTGCACGAACACATCGCTGTCCATCATACTGATATTCCTTGCTGCTCGTATCTCGGCGCTTTCACATGAATGCGCCTCAGGCGGTAAAAAGACCGCGCATTATATGCTAGGGCCTTGTACTTCAGCAAGAAAGCACGGCGTGTTGCGTTCACCGCATTCACATGGTAGCGTTTGCGCACATCACCGTGCCATGTCGCTCGCACACATTATGAGACACTTCATCCCGCCACCGACATTCGTCGGGCTCTGTTTGTTCATGCTCGGAACCGTGGATCCGACGACATCCCTCTGGGCCGTCTCGATGGTGAACGATCCCAAGGGATTTCAGAACATCGCCTGGGGCACACCACTCACGGCGCGCCAGGATTTGGAAACCACGCGGTCAGCGGCCCATGTTGCGGAATACCGGCGGAAGACTGACCCGATGACCTTCGCTGGCGTCGAGATGGCGAGTATTCTCTACGTCGCCATCAACGATCAATTTGCGCGAGTGACGATCCACTACCACGGTGAGCACGTTCACAAGGAGGTGCTTACCTTCCTCGAGGCGCAGTTTGGATCGTTGCAGCGTGTACCCGGACAAATGACGCGGGGACTCAACCAGCAATACAACTGGCGCGGATCGGACACGGAAATCAATCTGACCTATCAAGCTGGCACGCAGCGTGGGTATATCTTCATCGACAGCCGAACACTGGCGCCGCGATTCAATGATGACATCACTGATTCGGCGGATTGATTCGTCCCTCAGCCTGTTTCGAGGATGGGCGAAGCTTGTTGTGGCGGGATTCGCAGGCCTCCTGTTGCTGCAGGGATCCCCTGCACCAGCCGTTCCCATTCTCAACGATCCCAATGGATTCGATGGTATCCTCTGGGGGGCAACGCTTTCGGACAATACCCGCTTCGTCAGTGTCGAAGATACCGGACGGTTTCAGACCTATGAGCGCAAGGACCACGCACCGATGCTTGGCACGACGCCAGTCGATTCCACGCGCTTCACCACCTTTCGGCACAAGTTCGGTCGGGTGACTATCCGTTACAGCGGAAGAGATACTCATGACGCGATCCTGGCGTATCTGCAATCCCACTACGGCCCACTCGACCGAACGCCAGGACAAATCGCGGTCGGCCCGATCAAAGTCTACGCCTGGCACGGGTTCCAGACGGAGGTGACCCTGCGCTTCGAATCAAGTCTGGTCCGCGGCATTATCTTCATTGAGAGCGCAACCCTGCGCGAGCGCTGGAGCGAAGACGTTCCCTCAACGGTATTCTGATTGGCTCTCTCGGCCCGTCTTCCGCAAACTTTCCATTGACAACGGTCCGCCGCTTTCGCATGATGAGGCCGCCATGACCAATGCCGTGAAGCTCCGGACCGCTCTGAAGAAGCCGGGTGCCATAAAAATTGTCGGTGCCCATGACGCCTTGAGCGCGCGCCTGATCGAACGCGCAGGGTTCGACGGCATCTGGGCCAGCGGCTTTGCCATTTCAGCCTCGATGAAATGCATCCCCGACGCCAGTTTCATCGACTCCAGCGAACAACTTGCCATCGAGCGCAATATCGTCGAGGCCGTAAGCATCCCCGTCATCGCCGATTGCGATACCGGCTACGGCAACGCGCTGAATGTCATGCGCACCGTCAACGACCGGGAGCGGGCCGGTGTGGCCGGTATTTGCATCGAAGACAACGTCTACCCCAAACGGTGCAGCTTCTATGCGGGCGTCCGCCGTGAATTGATCCCGATTGAAGAACATTGCAGCAAGATCAAAGCAGCCAAGGCCGCGCAGCTTTTTCCGGAGTTCGTGATCATCGCCAGGACGGAAGCGCTCATCGCAGGCTGGGGCCAAGAGGAAGCCCTAAAGCGGGCCTCAGCCTACGCCGAGGCGGGAGCCGACGCGGTCTTGATCCATTCGAAATCGAAGAAGTTCGATGAGCTTCGAACAGTCTACAGGGCCTGGTCCGGCCGTGTGCCGCTGGTTGTAGTTCCGACGATTTTCGACCAAACCACCGCCGCGGAGCTGGAAGAAGCAGGAGCCAAGATCATCATTTACGCCAATCAGCCGGTGCGTGCGGCGATCCGTTCCATGCAAGACACACTCGCACTCATTAAGAACGATACACGGCCCGGTGCCGCCAACAGCATCATCGTTTCGCTCCCGGAGGTCTACGACATCGTCGGCGTCCCTCAAATGGAACAGGATGAACGGGACTTTCTCCCGGTCGGCGGAGAAAAGATCACCGCCGTCATTGCCGCTGCCGGATTTGAAAAGCAGTTGCTGCCGCTGATCGAAGACAAGCCGAAATGCCTGCTCGACATCAAAGGGAAAACCATTCTGGACCGCCAGGTGACTGCGCTCAACGAATGCAACATTAAAGAGATTGCCCTGGTGCGGGGTTACAAGAAAGAGGCCATCTCCCTGCCCAATATCCGCTATTATGACAACGACCGATACGAAACCACCGGCGAGGCGTTCTCCCTCTTCTGCGCCGAGAACGAACTGAAGGGCCGGACCATCATTCTGTACGGCGACATCATTTTCGACCAGGCTGTCCTTGAAAAATTGCTGAAAAGCCCAGCCGACATCGCGCTCGTCGTCGATCTCGCATGGCTCGATCAGGAGCAGCGGAACCTGCCGACCCATCTGAACCCGGACCTAGTCGCACTGGCAAATCCACCCAGCAAGGCTCATGTATCGCGCTTCGTCATCCCGGAGGGCGAGCATCGAATTGTCAAAATTGGCCAGCAGATTCCGCGAGAACAGGCCCATGCAGAATTTATTGGTATGGCCATGTTTTCCGAAAAGGGCACACAGGCCCTCCGAGATTCCTACCGTGCGGCACAGGAAAAGTACAAAACGGCCGGCTTCCACGAAGCCGGCAGCTTCATCAAAGCCTCATTCACCGACATGATCCAGGAACTCATCGACCGGGGCCACCGGGTCGATGCCGTGCCGATCTTCAAAGGCTGGATGGAAGTCGATTCCTTTGAGGAATACCAGAAAGCCTGGGCCAACATCCGGCAGTAGCCCTCACCTCCCTCTCATTGTTTCTCCATCTTTCGAATCGCCGCTGTTCACCGGAATCCCTGGGGATGTTTGCCTTCAGGAACATGTGCGTGCTAATTTCATGGTTAGTAACCAGTTACTTACCATGAAGCGATCTCGCACCACCTCACCTCGCTCATCGCGAGTCTCAGGTCTGGAGCGTCAGGCCAACCTGATCGGAACTGCGGCCTCCCTGTTCGCCTCCAACGGTTTCGAGGGGACAACGACAAAAGCAATCGCGAAAGCTGCCGGGGTGAGTGAAGCGCTGCTCTTCAAACATTTTCCTACCAAGCGCGCACTGTATGCCGCCATTCTTGAGGACAAAGCGCACTATGCGGGGCTGCGGGAAGCTGCGGAGGAAGCTGCGAGAAACAATGACGATGCCAGGTTATTCACATTGCTGGCCAGTTCTCGCATCAGAAAGGGCGCGGACCCAACACTGCTCCGGCTGCTGCTCTTCAGCGCCTTGGAGGGCCATGAGTTGTCCGATATGTTTTTCCGGCGGCAATACAGCATATTCTACGACTTGCTTGCACACTACATCGGCCGACGAATCGAGGACGGCGCCTTTCGCCTGGTCGATCCGCGGTTGGCTGCCAGAGCGTTCTTCGGAATCATTGTCCACCACCGGCTTCTGCACGACATCTTCGGGCTGCCCATGCATCGGACCCACGAGGAGACCGTGAATGAATATGTGTCGCTGTTTCTCAACGGCCTCGTTCAACCTACGACTCCTACTGGACGGTTGTACCCATGAACTGCGTCCTACGCCATCCACTCCTGACCCTGGGCATCTTACTCGCAATCGTGATTGCCGCCTTGGTGGCCTTCCGCCTCACCACCGGTGACAGGACTGACCAACGCAAAGCCCATCTCATTACAGTGGGGACCGTCTCGCCCATCAAGGAGGATCTTGAGATTCGCCTCAGTTTTACGGCGGATGTGACCCCCAACCAAGTCGTCAACCTGTTCTCACGCGTCGACGGTTATATTGCTAAGCTGCACGCGGATAAAGGTGACTTCGTGAAACGCGGTCAGCTCCTAATTGAGATCGACCATACAGACTATCAGCATGCCGTCGATCAGGCGAAGGCTAACCTCGCCGCGGCTCATGCCAAAGTAACCCAGCAGCAGGCGGCCCTCCGCCACGCGACACTCACACTCGATCGCATGAAGGCCCTGATCAAAAACCAGTTTGTCTCGCAGCAGGATCTGGACAACGCGCAGGTCACATTCGACGCTGCCGTGGCCGTGCTGGAATCACTGCGCGCGCAGGTCACCCAGATGGAGGTTGCCCTTGCGCAGGCGGAAACTAATCTTGCCTACTCGTACATTCGCGCTCCCTTTGCCGGGTATGTCGCCGAACGGAATCTGGACACCGGGGCCTATGTCACCGGCACCACCGCCAGTACCTCCACGATGTCGCGCGGGATATTGAGCGTGCATGACATCAACACCGTTCGGGTCTTGATCGAAGTGGTTGAGAAAGACATCCCGTTGATCACGATCGGGCAAAAAGCCGAATTACGGGCCGAAGCCTATCCTGACCAGGTGTTCGAAGGAACCGTGACGCGTGTCGTTCAAGCGCTGAATCGTGCGACCCGTACGATGACGGTGGAAATCGACTTACCGAACAAGGATCGTCGATTAAAAGGAGGCATGTTCGCCCGTGTTGAAGTACTGGTGGGGATTCATCGCGACGCCGTGCAGATTCCCATCGATGCCGTAAGCCGGCTGGAGGAGGCCCAGTACGTCTTCGTCGTTCGTGATGGGAAAGCTCAGCGGGTGAACGTCGAGATCGGTACCCGCAAAGAGAACCATGTTGAAATTGTCACTGGTCTGTCCGGCGACGAAGTAGTCATTGTGTCCGGTAAAGACCTCGTGCGCGACGGCACTCCGGTACAGACGCAACCGATGAATGCCGTGAAACGCGAAACGTAAAAGGTGTAACGTGATCACTCCTCTCACGCGTTTCACCCTTAACCTTTCATGCCTTACAGCCCCGTTATGTGGCTAACCCTGCTCGCATTACGCAATCGGATCGGTATTTTGATGCTGTCGCTCGCGATGGTGGTGCTCGGCATCACATCACTCCAGCGGCTGCCGATCGATCTGTTTCCACAAATCCAAATACCGGTCGCCTTCGTCGGCGTCATCTATAAGGGCGCCCCTCCCCTCGATATCGAGCAAAGTGTCGTCTATCCGATCGAGAAGGCTGTCAGCTCGGCCTCGAACGTGGAACACGTTGAATCGTTCTCGAAGCAGGGGCTCGGCGCGGTTCAAATTTGGTTCAACTGGGGGGCCGACATCAACGTCGGACAAATGGAGGTCATGCAGCGCATCACGCAGATTCTGAACAGCCTCCCGCCCGGTATCTTGCAGCCCTTCATCGTGAAGTTCGACGTCTCTAACATTCCAGTCTCTTTTGTCACCGTGTCGAGTGAGGATCTGGACGAACGCGCACTCTACGATCTGGCCTACAACACAATCGCCCCTCAAATTGAACAGATCGCCAACGTCGCCGCTGCCACCGTAGAGGGTGGAAAAATCCGGCAAATCAATGTCAGCCTCGATCCGGCGCTCCTCAGCGCCCGCGGCCTTTCGATCCTCGACGTAGTGAACGCCGTCAAGACCGCCAACGTCATTCTACCCTCCGGCAACATCAAGGCCGGCAATCTCGACTACAACGTGTTCACCAACAACCAGTTCAAGACCGTTGAGCCGATCCACGACGTGATCATCAAGCTCGACCGCCAAGACAAGCCCATCCGAGTTCGCGACGTCGGAACGGTTGCCGATTCCTCCGACATTCAGACAAACATCGTCCGCACCGACGGAGCCAGGGCCGTCCTCTTGCGCGTGAACAAACAACCTGCCGCCAACACGGTCGAAGTCGTCGACGCGCTGCGGGCCACGCTTCCCAAAATGATCGGCATTCCACCAGGTGTCACCCTTGGCATTTCGTTCGATCAATCCGTGTACATTCGCCAGTCCATCCGCAATCTGTTTGAACAGGCACTGCACGGCTCGCTCCTGGCCGCTGCCGTCATTCTCATCTTTCTGCGTAATCTCACGAGTACGATGATCATCTCTGTCTCCATTCCTCTGTCCATCCTGGTGACCTTCATCGTCCTCTATCTGAGCGGCCAGACCCTCAACGTGTTCACGCTGGGAGGGCTCGCACTCGGAATCGGCCGCCTCGTCGACGATTCCATCGTGGAGTTGGAGAACATCCAGCGCCACCTAAACACCGGCGCGCGGCGCTGGGATGCGATTTTGGATGCCGCCCGCGAGGTGGCCATGCCGATTTTTGCCTCGACAGTGACGACCGTCGTAGTCTTTCTCCCGATGTTCTTCATCGTCGGCATTACCCGTCTCCTGCTGATTCCCCTGACCATCACGATCGCCATCGCACTATTCACGTCATTCTTTATTTCACGCACGGTCACACCGGCCCTCTGTTATAAGTTTTTGAAACCCGAGCAGGATGCCCATCGTGCCATGCCTCGCTGGTTTGTTCGAATGATGGATTGGAGCCGTGCGCACTATGACGCGCTCGATAAGGGGTATGAGGACTCGTTGCGTTGGGTGTTGGGACATCGTTGGATCTGTATCACGGTCATTCTGCTGATCTTCTGCGGCTCACTCATGCTGATACCCTTACTTGGGACGGAATTTCTGCCAGTGTCGGACGAGAGTCAATTTCGTATTGTCCTGCGCGCGCCGGTCGGCCAGCGGGTCGAGAAAACCGAGCAACAGGTTGCCGAGGTCGAGCGTGTCCTTCGTGAACAGATCTCTCCCAACGAGTTGGAGACCATCGTGTCAAGTACAGGCGTGCTGTCCCAAGGCCGGGCGTCCCTGTTCAACCCCAACACCGGTCCCCATACCTCGTCGATCCAGGTCTATCTGGTGCCGCCCGACAAACGAAACAGAACCCAAGTACAGGTCATGAACGAGGTGAGGCCGAAGATCATTAAACTGTTCCCTGGCGTCGCGATGTTCTTCGATCCAGGCGGGCTCGTGAAACGGGTCACCAGTTTCGGCTCACAGAAAGCCGTTGATGTGGAGATTTACGGATACGACTTTGAAACGGCGCGGGGTGTGATTGCCCAGGTGAAGGACATCATGGAACAAATCCCCGGCTTGACCGATGTCGAACCGAGCCGGGAGGAAAATTATCCCGAAGTGAACGTCACGGTTGATCGGGAGAAGGCGGCGTTGCTTGGAATCAGCGAAGCGGACGTTGCAAATACGGTCCTGTATTCCCTCAACGGCAACGGTCAAACCGATCCCATCATCTATACCGACCCACAGAACGGCAATGAATACTTCATCAGCGCCTGGCTGGACGAAAAACACCGGAATGATCTCACCGACCTGGAAAACATTCTGTTGACCGCCAAATCCGGAGAGCCGGTACTGCTAAAGAGCGTCGCCTCGCTCAAATTGAACGCCGGGCCGGTGAAGATTGATCGGAAGTATTTTCAGCGCGTCATCCACATCACGGCCAATCCGACGACCCGTCCGCTGGGCGACATTGCCAATGACCTGGAAACGGCCTTCGCAACGCTCCAACTGCCGACGGGTTTCAGCATCAAACTGGCCGGCCAGATTCAACAACAGCGAGAGACATTCCAAAGCCTGTTGTTCGCCACCGGTCTGGCGCTGATGCTCGTGTACATGGTGATGGCCGCCCAATTCAAATCGCTCGTTGATCCCTTCATCATCATGTTCGCCGTCCCAATGGGATTTCCCGGTGTCATTCTCATCCTGTTCCTTACCGACACAACCCTTTCCACAAGCTCCATGATGGGCATCATTATGATGTTCGGCATCGTCGTGTCGAACGGCGTCTTGCTAGTCGACTACACGAACGTACTGCGCAGAAAGGGTCGGCTGCTGCTGGACGCCGTGGTCACCGCCTCACGGACCCGCCTCAGACCGATCCTCATGACCTCGTTGGCGACGGTCTTCGGCTTGATCCCCATGGCCATCGGCTTGGGAACCGGAGGGGAGACTAACGCTCCCCTGGCGCGGGCGGTGGTGGGCGGGCTGAGCGTCTCCACGCTTTTGACGCTGTTTTTGATTCCGACGATGTACGTCATCATGGAAGAACGGATTCGACGAAAGCTGGAAGACGGGCTTGAGGATGAAGGGGTTCCACTCGCTCAGACAGCGAGTGGGACAAACTAGCAGGTTTCTTGTCTACCGGCCGATGCCAGGAAACAACGACTTCAGCCGCATGGCCAAGCTGATATCGCCGTCGATCTGCACACGCCCGGACATGGCCATCGCCATTCCGCTGATCTGGCCGTTGAGCAACCTGATGCAATCATCTCCGTCCATCGAAAGCGTCACATGCGGATCGGCATGGATGCCCTCTTTCATCTCGCAGGCTCCATTGTGGACAAGTAGATGATACTGTCCTCCGCGCGCTCCTCGTAAATTGAATTGATAGGCCGCGTCGAGACCATCGGCCGCGTCCTTGTCGAGCATGGACGAAAGGGATGCCAGCCACTCTTTGGGGGTTGTCGGTTTCATGTGGGGATACGCTGGTACGGCACAGCCAAAGCAGCAGTGACCGCGGGATCACGGCCCTCACCGGTTCACATGCGGGCAATTACTTCAATACCGAAGTGTCACCGTAACTGTGCTTTGACGGGCGCCGAAAAATTCCTCCGAGAAGGATCTGACGACTGCCGGGTCATATCCTTTGCAACTGAAGATGTCGAGATAGGCGCTGTTGGTATCGTTAGCGAAATGGCCGCTGATCAGCGATGTCGAGATCAACTGTACCATGGAATACCCGGCGACGCGGCCTTCACCGAAATCGACGACCTGGCATTCGCCGAAACGCTTCATACCGATTAGCTCGCAGAGCTCGACAACATATCGCTTGATGTAATCGACATCACGAATCAAATTGGAATTGCAGTTCTGAAGGTCGACGGCGGAACAGAGTCCCCATGCCTTGCCTTCTTCCACCATCGCCTTGGCAGGGAGCGAAGCAGCCACGGGGACGCAGGCTGGAAAGATCGCGGAGTCGGAACTAGTCGAAACACTCATCGAGATTACTCTCCTTCTGTAAAATAAGAGGTCTTAGAATATCGGGCGACATTGCTGACTAGCCGCACTATACCACAAGTTCAAAAAGATGCACGATCGGCGGCAAGAATATTTTCATCCTGAATTCGTTGCCTTGCGTGCACACTTTCGGTTGACACGGTTTGCAGCGCTCGGAGACAATGCCAACCATGACCGCGCCTCACAACGCCTCCCCGACCGACCTCCCCGACCGGCTTTGCACCTGGTGCCGTGTGCCGATGAATAAGCGCCTGGTCGGCGGCAATCAGTTTGTTCATTACACCTGTCCGAAATGCATTTTTCAGCACACGACCAGACTCGGCCTCAAACCGGTCACACCGAAGCACTGACCGCTTACCTGTCTCCGGTACTCTCGAAAAGGCTTAGAGCGTCTTGCCTACCAGACGCCGGATCTCTTCCATCCGTTTGCGATTGACGCCAAAGTCGCCATATCCGGTCCGGGACGCCGAACGGAAGTGCAGCATCTTCGTCGCGTCGTCGAAGACAAACTCCACATCGTCCACGAAGCGGATCAAGAAACTGGTGAACTCGTAATGCAGGTAGGATTCGTCTTCTTCAACGAGGGTGACGCGGGGCAGCAAACGAATCGCTTGCTTCAGAGCCTCTTTTGCCTCAGCCCTCGCCTTCCGATAGCGAATGGGGGCAATGGCGTGGCCATCGTCGGTGGCTTGCGTGGACACACAGTTTGGACTGAAAGGACAGGGAGGGAGGGTGCGCAGCCTCATCAGGCTGAACTGTACGCCTCTGGACAATCGGCTGCAACTACAACACAACCATCAGAGCCCCTCGAATCTTATCGTAGCCGGTTCGGCAGGCCAAATGGGGGCTGATCTGGACGTTCTACGGAGGTCAATACGACACCGTGGTCAATGTGGGACGAGCCTCGTGCAGAGCTTCAACCGTCACGACGATCCGTCCGATAATGCACCCATCTGCGGTTTCCACGTCTACCCGCCAATCGGCCGGATCGAGGCGCTACTTGAAGCTATAGGCCCGATAGCCGCCTATGCGGTCTCCTGAGATCTTGAGTGGAGTCCGATCGGTATGGGTGAGGGGCGGGCTCCTGCTGGACCGAACGTACCAATCATGGTAGATGGTCATATTCGGATCGACCGGCGCGAACACCGCACTGAAGCAATAGATCGGCTCATCGTCCGGGAACATGGTATCCGAGCACTTCCAGAACGGATACCACCGTTTGTCAAACGACAGTTCGAACCGGTCCCCTGGCTTTCTTCACTTCATGATAGATGCCTCCATGCTTGAGCGAAAGCGGTACGGACGAAATCCAGTTCAGAAAGTAAACGCTGATCTGCAAGCCAATGAGTGCGCAGGCAGACGCCATCACGCCGACCGCTTCGAGCCTTGAACGATCCGGATTATTGCAGTAGACCAGTTGCACAACGCGGAAGGTCACGGCGACGCTCCGGACGGCACCGAGTACAAACCCGACACGCTCATGAAGCCGATCATCACCGGCAGAAAAAACGTGAAAAAGGTAAAACACGCCAATGCATAGAGGCTCACGAGTAGGCAGAGACTAGACAGCCAGTTGCGCAGGTGCTTGTTGACGATCAACAGCACGACCAGCAGTGCAAAAAACACGGCGGTGCTGGTGAGCGTGGCACTCTGCGAATAGAAGATCGCATAGGCGCTAAAGAGACTGCCCAGCAAGAATTGTATGGCCATGGGGTAATAGGGCCCCATTCGCAATACCCAGCGGACAGCAGGGAAGAATCCTGCCGCCACCTCGCGTTCTGGCGGCGGCTCGATTCTCAGTCGGCCGGTCAGCACGATGAGCACACTCGGGAGCAGCACATAGATCAGCAAAGCGAGGTTGTCGAAAAACCGATCGATGCGGGTGAGGGTCAGCGTGTCGTAGGTGACGCCGGAAAGGAAACACGCTGCTGGAAGCACAGGCCTGCTGAACGTCGATTGGATCTTTGCCGGCAGACTTATGCCCCTGCTGTGCGAAATCGGCAGGAATAGATCAACAAAAATGGCAATTCGAATCGCACATCGTCACTCGTCATTCGTTAAGCGTGAACACTCCAGAACATGTCATCAGGAATCTTGTACAGTTGACGATTGATGCTTGACGAAAATCTTCTCAAACGAAGGCCGGCAGCGGAGCATAGGCGACGGGATGGCCTACTAGCCGTTCCAACCAATCTGCCATGGCTTCATCATTCAGCGGCGCTTTATTCAAACGAGCCTCTATGCCAAAGCCGGCGTGGGAACCCACGAGGCCAATGATCGCCGATGCCTCTTCGCCTTCTGGCAGAAGATCCTGCGTGTGGAATTCACAGAGCGTAGCATAAAGGCGTCCGTCCGGTCGAATGGCATCGAGGATTTCCGGTAACTCATCGAGGGGACAGTGAACCGAGCAGCGATAGGCCAAACGAGCCGAAGGTTCGACCACCTGAAACTCCGCCAACGCCTCTTCGGGAAATCCAGTCAAATAGGCACGCACTCCCGCCGGCTCCGGCACATAGGTCGCGGCAAGCCGGCTGGCAGGAACGAGAAATTCGTAGGCGTCCGATGTGTTATATTCGAATTGGCATGGGCCAAAAGCGTCCGGCCACGAGCAGAAGAACGGATTCGACGAATCATGCGGTATGAGCGTTACCGCTTCCTTATCGATCCCTGTGTTGACTGGCAGCTCCAAGGCCGTGATCGCATCAAGAAACGCGGCGCGCCGTTCATCCAGCCATTGGATTCGCCGGCTATCCCCTCGCGTTTCACACGGCGTGATGACTTCACCGGTCTGAAGACGGATGCGAATAAACGAATGAGTGTGCCGAAATCCAAGCCAGAGCATGGCCTTCTGTTCGTGCAGAGCCAGCCGCTCCCGGATGCGCCATGGATGGCTTATGGAACAGTAGGTACCAACGTCTTGATACCGTTGGTATGCAGTGTGGTACGCCCCGGCGAGTAGGAAGAAGTCCCCTTGCCACTTCTCCCGTACATGAACCAGCGTCACGTCTTCCGTGGCCCACGGATCGAGCCGGTCAAAATCGTCGAGAGCCTCAACCGTCCACTCTTCGACGTAACAGATGACATCGTTGGCTGGCGCCGTCGGTTTCAAACCGAGCGCCAGCAACCGGTCACCGACGGCAAGCGCTTGGCTGAACGTCAGCGGAGCCGTCGTTTCCCAACGTCGTTCACGCACCGTGGGATATTCCTTAGGTTAAAGTCAAGGTTCAGGTTAAGATCCCTCACACTCACTCAGCCTTAACCTACACCTCAACTTTCTTTAGTTACCAGCTTAAATTATCGGACCGGGCGCAATGCCTTCCCTGCGATTTTTGTATCGGCGATCAGCCGGTCGATTCCATCCATCATCGTCGCCGCCAGCAACTCCTGCACATCTACTTCATTGAACCAAAAGACCGTCCGGGTCTGTGCTTCCTCGATACTGCGCGTAGTCGTGCTCTTATCGCCAAGATTCTTGGCCTGAATCGTCATTCGGTTTGTGGTCTCAACCACGGTGGAAAACACCCGGCTTCTGGCGTTAGCGGAGAAGTCTTGGATCTGGCCGCTGATCACAATATCGGCATCGGTCTCTGAACCGTCCCGGTCCAGACGCACATTCCACGGCCGCTCCCCCCAACCACGCGATTTCAACCGAGTGACCAACGCCTGGGTCACGACATCGGTCGGCTGCCCGCCCGTAACGTCGAAATGGGTCACGCCGCCCCAAAGATGGGTCCGCACTCCGATATGCACCTTATCAGTGCGTCGATCCTCAAACGGCTTAATCACAATCTTCACCGGCTCCACACCGGATGGCTGCGCTGCTGGCGGCTTTGCCTCAAAGCTGAGTACATGGGTCTCACCTTTCCCTGCGCACCCAGCCGCAACTATAACAGTCAACATCGCACCCATAATTAGCGATATTCTGACAAGAGATGGCTTCATAAGATCCTCCTTCCAATAGATCACTGCACACATGGCGATGAGCAGCCCACAGTATTCATGATGGTTCGTGACGAAACCGACGAGACGCCAGGCGAGACGGGCACGTGGAGTCCCGAGCGACCGAGGTACACTTGAAGCAGTATATCGAGATCACAAGGGGCGAGCCTGCAAGCCTGGTCGTGCAAAGCTAACGGCCAGGCTTGTCGTAGCGGCGTCTCGCCACTTGCAGTGAAAGCATTCATGAATACTGTGGGTTAGTCTATCCAAGTTACCGAACGGACACAATCGGATGGGAAGGGCAACTCAAGAAACGACTAAAGGGAGCATGGCTCGGACGCTCTCGCAACTGAACTGCGGCAACTGACCCATCCGAACCCGATCGTCGGGCAGTGGCACACACCGGATAATTTTGAGGAACGACCGCTCCGCCATTACGGCAGCAAGCCGGGCTTTCCGATCGTGCGTGATAGGCAGCGTATACCCCTCGCCCCGTTTCCATTCCCAGAGAGTCGGTGCGAGTGACAGCTCCAACTCTTGTCCAGCCAGTTGGTGAAATCGATCAACAAAATGCTTCTTATATCGCCGCATCTCCGTCCCTTCGAGAATCAGCGCACAGGACACATGGTGCCCCCACCACACTAAGGTGCGAATCGTGAACTTGTTCACCCCGTCAAAGTGCTTGGGATAATCCAGATACTGAAAAGGGAAGTCTTCCAGATGCTCACCCTTCACCAGTTGATGAATGCCCGGATTAAACCCGGGTGGCGTGACCAACCGTATTCCGATCAGCTCCGACTTCAATGCACTGAGCGTGGCCTCTAACTGCGCGCGAATCTTCGCCGTGATTGCAGCTTTTTTGCGGAATAATTGTGCGTCAGCCAGTAAGGCACATTGATCGTCGGTGAACAAACTCGCGCGGGACATAGGGGATCACCTGCCGGCTGTCGGCTATCAATTCTTGTGGTGCGTTTCGAACGTCGACACATGAAGCGCGTAGTAGCGTCGACAGTCCGAACAGCGTAGGGTCACGACGTCCTGAAACACGTCCATCTCACACAGTGTTAAGGATACGCGATGGGTCATGATGCATGCACCGAGCAACATCTCCGCCGATACATCCTCGCCCGCTGTGGCCGTTCTCTGACCTGCCGGATCCTTAGAAACGACCCGGTCAATCGCAAGATAATGCCCCGACCGGCATGAACTGCAGGCTAATACAACCGTTCGATCGTCCCCCAACCGCTTGACTGCCAAACAAAGGGGATGGACCGACCAACATTGCTGAAGAAACGCTCCACTGCGGACAATGTTCACCATCACCTCGCATCGCCATGGGAACACTCGCTTACATCACGCTGGAGTAAGCCAGCGATCATGACCCGACGGCGGTCGGAGCCCCGCGTTTGTCAGTAGAAGAAAGGGAAGTAGCGCCGTCTTGCCCCTCTCGGCACGCTTTACAAATCCGAGGCCGCGCTTTCAAAAAGGAGACTTTTCCGTTCGCGAGACAGCTGTAGTGGACAAATTCATCGCACACCGTGCAGCGGGACCACCCACCGCGGAACAGCGTCGTATCCCGATAGAGGCCTTGCTTACACACTCTGCATTGTCGCGGCTCAATCCCAAGGAGCATCGGCTCCCATTCACCGCCCGCTTTTCTGATACTCATGAAAAGGCAGTATAGCGAGGCGTCCGGCGGAAAAACAAGAACGTTGCCCGTTATTCATCAAGTAATGGCAGTAGATGAGATGACCCAGGGCCCTAGCTGAGACTTCTATCAGGCATGTTTATGACCGTGTTTCTCGCGCGAGCACAGAAGATCACCGAGCCCTGTTTCCCTGTATTCCCCTACAAGCGATCAGCAGAGACGCGGAGCGACTTCGTCGAAAGAGTAGGGCAAACCATTTCCCTTTTCAGAGGGCTCTCTTCAATTTTGCTTCTCCTTCCTTTTAGGAGCGGGGGCTTGGTGATTCTCTACGCTCTTTACCTCCTCCTTCTTATTCACAGGACGGCGCCTGCGATTGCTTCACACCGTGCCCATTGAGCGAACACCGATCGTGATTGCGGCTTCTGATAACTCCCGGTGCGCGCCCAGGGAGCCAAGAGGTAATCGCTGGTGACGTCATCACCACCTCGTTTGACTCCCCTCCCCCCGTTTGTTACTCTCCGCGTGGGCTGGAAAATACCGCCCAGTAAAGCTGTTTCCCCATGAATATCAAGGATTACCTCGAACAGAAACGGGTCGCGGTCGATCGATATCTCGATCAGATGATGCCACCTACTATCACACCGCCGACCACGCTCCATGAGAGTATGCGTTACAGCCTCATGGCAGGTGGAAAGCGCATCCGGCCTATTCTTACAATCGCGGCGGCAGAGGCAGTCGAAGCCGAACCGCCCGGCCTGATGGCTGTGGCCTGCTCGCTGGAATTCATCCACACCTACTCGCTGATTCATGACGATCTGCCGTCGATGGATAACGACGATTTTCGACGCGGCAAACCGACGAACCATAAAATCTACGGCGAGGCTATGGCGATTCTGGCCGGTGACGCATTGCTGACGATGGCCTTCGATCTCATCAGCCGTCCCGACCTCATGAAGGGCTGCGACCCCGTACGGCAAGTTCGGATCATTCAGGAATTGGCCTATGGCTCAGGCAACTTCGGAATGGTCGGCGGCCAAGTGTTTGACATCCAGGCTAAAAATATAGACATTGACCTGTCCACGCTGCAGAACATCCACAGACACAAGACCGGCATGCTGATGCGCGCGGCCGTTCGGATGGGTGCAATCGCCGCCGGGGTGAACGACCGCCAGCTCGACGACATGACCGATTATGCCGAGGACATCGGCCTGGCGTTTCAAATCACCGACGATGTCCTGAACGTAACAGGCACACGCGAGGAGTTGGGCAAGAACCCGAACACCGACGCCGAACGTGGGAAAAAGACATATCCAACGTTCTACGGTGTGGATAGCACAAAAAAGTTGGCGGATAAGTGCGTGGCGCAGGCCATCAATCGCCTCTCATCATTTGGCCCTGCTGCTGACCCCCTGCGTGAGATTGCACGGTATATCACCGCCCGCAAAAACTAAGAGCTGATAGCCTATGCCTTATGGCATAAGCTTCTGATTCGAATTTTCTACCATGAGCTATACGCTATACACCACACGCTCCTTGCCATGAAAGCTCTTGTCACAGGCGCCACAGGCTTCGTCGGAGGCGCGGTCGCCCGTGCCCTCTTGCGCGCAGGGACCGACGTCCGCGTGTTGGCTCGATCCGACGCCGATCTCCGAAATCTTGAGGGGCTGATGGTCGAACGGGTCGCCGGAGATCTGCGTGATCCGGTGTCACTGAAGACGGCGTTGACGGGATGTCACCATCTCTATCATGTCGCCGCACATTATGCCTTGTGGGCTAAAGATCCCGCCATTTTTTACAATGTGAACGTCGATGGCACGAAGAATCTCCTGAAAGCAGCCCGCGAGGTCGGTATAGAGCGCATCGTGTATTGCAGCACAATCGGTGCGATTGGGCTGCCGGAGGGTGGAGGAGTGGGGACCGAGGACACACCGGTATCCATCACGCAGATGGCCGGACACTACAAACGGTCGAAGTTCTTAGCCGAGCAGGAGGTGCTGAGGCTGGCGAAAGAAGGGCTGCCGGTTGTCATCGTCAATCCCAGTGCCCCGGTCGGCGAACGAGATGTGAAGCCCACGCCGACGGGCCAAGTCATCGTGGACTTCATGAAAGGCCGGATGCCGGCCTACATCGAAACCGGCATGAATATCGTGGATGTCGATGATGTGGCCGAAGGCCATCTCTTGGCCATGCAGAAAGGCCGCATCGGCGAACGCTACATCCTCGGCTGTAAAAATCTGCTTTTGCGCGAGGTGTTCGACATCTTGAGTGCCCTGACAGGAATTAAGGCGCCCGCGCTCAAACTGCCTCGCCTAGCGGTACTGCCCCTCGCCTATGCCAATTACTGGCTCGCGAATCTGACCGGTCAACCACCGCGCATTCCGCTCGAAGGGGTGAAGATGGCTAAGTACAAAATGCACTACGATTGCAGCAAAGCGATCCGCGAACTGGGCCTCCCGCAAACTCCACCGGACGTCGCTCTCAACAAAGCCGTGCGCTGGTTTCGATCGCACGGCTACACGTGACGATCATGTTCAATGTTAACGTACAGACCACTCCCTCAACATTCGTCGTTCAACAGTAATCTATGATGGAGTATCTCGTTCTATCCTTCAACACCATCGCGTTCCGTCCATACGTCTTCATCTTCCTCGCCGCCTTTTTATTCGCTGCAGTGAAGACGATTGGCTGGCAACGCACTTGGCGTTTCTGGCTGATCAGTTGGGGAACGGCCTTCGTGTGCGAGTACGCCTCAACGCGCACAGGCATTCCCTTTGGATGGTATTTCTACAACGGCTCCACCACCGGGCAAGAACTATACATCTCCAACGTCCCGTTCATGGATTCGATCTCCTTCAGCTTCCTCCTCTATGCTGCCTACTGCGTGGCCCTGTGCCTGCTTCTGCCGATCGACGGTGTCACGCCGTTCATAACATTCCGATTGAACCGCCTACGGTTTGACCTAACCGCGCGCACCAGCATGCCTGTCCTTCTGTTAACCGCGTGTCTGTTCGCCTTCATCGATATGGTGATCGACCCGGTCGCCTTGCGCGGTGACCGCTGGTTCCTCGGCAAGATCTATTACTACCCGGACCCCGGCATGCACTTCGGCGTCCCCTTCACCAATTACGTCGGATGGGCCGTCGTCGGCATCCTGTCGCTCATGTTCTATTTCCCAATTGAACGCCGGTTGCCGGTGCTGAACCTCCCCGCATCGATCACCCCGTGCATGCTGTTGGGAGTCGGACTGTATTATGGGGTCCTGGCTTTCAATCTTAGCGTGACCTTCTGGATCGGGGAATCGTTCATGGGGCTAAGCGGACTCCTGATGCATCTGCCGGTCCTCGTGCTACTGCTATTCCGCCTAGTCAATCCACAGGCGATGCCCTCTGCCTCGTATTCTCCTAAGAGCGTTCACGCGGGAGACCGTTGACGGCATCAACTCCTCCTCGTTCCGAGCGCTTCCTTACCGAAGCATCGGGAAGCCGATTTCCCGGATCAATCTGCGAAGAAGGCATTGACTCGGCATCCAAATCATGCGATGCAGAGGGCATAGAGTGCCTCGGCTGACGGCGCCTATTCAGGTAACCAGCGTCACGACAATTTGGAGTAGAATGGACCATGATCTTCGGCATGATGTTTCTGGGAATGCTCTTGCTCGCCATGCCGGTGTCAGCGGAGAAAGGCGTGCAACACGTCGTGGGGATCGTGACCGCGATCGACCAGAAGCGCATTGCAGTGAAGGTGCCGAATCGGACCGTCCCGGTCTCCGTGACGCTCACAAAGACCGTGCAGTTCAAGAACAAGAACAACCCGGCCTCGACCAACCCGCCGAACATAGGAGACCGCGTCATTATCGAGGCAACAAAGGACAACAAGAAGTTGGTCGCCAGAATCGTATACCACTCAACATCTAGGCAGGTACCAAGCACCCCTCGATAGGTGGGACCAATGCCCACGGTCCATTTTACTCGTGCGATTCGAGAGTTGCCGTTCCACGGAGGACTCCGTCACGCACTGATGCGAATCCTGATTGCCGGCGTGTCGGTCTTTCTGGCCGTCACGACCGTTCCCGGCCTGGAAGCGGACAGTTTCGCATCGGGTATCGCCGTAGTCCTCGTACTGACCTTTCTCAACCTGATCCTTCGTCCCATCCTCTTCGTACTAGCCCTGCCGCTCATCGTGTTTACCTTGGGGCTCTTTCTGGTGGTGCTGAATGCCTTCCTGCTGGAACTGACGGCCTATCTCGTGAAAGGTTTCAGCGTATCGGGATTCTGGTCCGCCGTCGGCGGCGCACTGGTTATCAGCCTCGTCTCGACAATCCTCAGTAGTTGGACCGTCGACCGCCTGTCCATCGCCACCTCTAACCCGTCCGATGAACCCCGTCGGCCTCTCAAAATCATCAATCCAGAGTAGCCGGCTTTCTTTCAGTCAACGAGTGGATATTCATTCACGTTCCGGCTACAATACCACATTCAACCTACTGACAAACCTATGACATCTCCGATTACGCGAACAAAACCGGCACCAGAAACCCATCTTCAACGAACGCTGAACACCGCGCTGAACGATATCGGGGCAGACTCGGCATTGGCGGCAATCTTCCACCAGGAGAACGGACCGCTGCTCGAACACGCCGCGAGGAACTTTACGCCGAGGGACATACAAGCCATTGTCCGTGCGTTGTCGGTTCATGACACCGGATCCGCACCATCCGCAGGTCACGATACTGAAGCTAGTCGCAGCATAGGGCTCAAGATGGTCACGCCCAGCAAGAAATCGCTGTTGAGCATCCCGCTTCGCCACGTGAATCGGACCTACGGCTATCTGGTCATCGGCCGAAAGGAGGGGACAACCTTCGCGAAGAAGGACAAGGTGATGTTGGAGCAAACAAGCGATGGAATCACGAAAGCGCTGGAACGTGACGGGCTCTTTCATACCAATACTGTGATGGGCCATTCGTACGTGTCGCAAGAGCCGGCTCCGCCACCGGCCGGAACGGACATATTTCCCGCACTCACTACACACTTCTCTCCGGAACTCCAAACGAAAGTTGAAGCGGCTTTGATGGAAGCCCTCCCCCTCGTTTCATACGATCGCGCGTGGGTATGCTATTACGACCCCCTCGCGGGAAACGTCGAGGTCCTGGGTATCGCAGGGGACGCGAAAGGCGAGCTAAAAGACGCGAGGAAAGATCTCAAACCTGGCCAACGCCTGACACTCGACAGTTCTGCGGCAGGGTGGGCCGTCCGTCATCGCAAGCCTCGTGTAGATCATGACCTCGCCTCCACGCAAGGGCGTTTCCTAGACCATAAGCACCTCTTCAAAGACCGATTCCAATCGTCGCTGGTCGTCCCATTCTTCGTGCGTGGCCAAGTCGGCGGCACCTTCACGCTGGGATCGAAGGAACCGCAACGGTACCAGAGCACTGATGCCCGCACACTGGAGCCCATCATTCTCAAACTTGCAGAGCTCATGCAGTCACCGACCCCTCAGCCGAGCTCTGCCCCCGTCGGCGGTTCAAGCAACCCCGTACCGCAACTGGCAGCCACCCTGCCGTCTGAGCTCATCATTGGCAAGCAGGATCGTCAAGCCGCTATCGGAGAGTTTAGCGGATTTTTGGCTATGGAAATTCGAGAACCCTTGGCCTCGATTCGCTCACAACTTGAAGAGGTGACCGGCGAAGGCATCCTGGATTTCGATCCCCAGACGCGCGTGGAGAACGCCATGCGCGACCTGATTCGGATCGAGGCCATCCTGAATGAGATTCTGGACTTCGCCAAGCCGTTGGAGCTGAATCGCCACCTCTGCAGAATCCCGGAAGCCTTGGACAGTTCCTTGGTTGTCCTGGCCACGGACTTGGAGGCAACTCGCATTCAGGTCACCAAGGAGTACCCCAACGTTATTGCACCGGTGCGCGCCGATGAAGCGAAACTCCAACAGGTGTTTCTGAGCATTTTCAAGAACGCCTGTGAAGCCATGACACCCGGCGGCCATCTGCATATTCAGGTGACGCAACACCGAGCAGGAAAAGGCCTAGAGGTACAGATCATTATCAGAAATAACGGCGTTCCCATTCCGGCCGACCTCGTTGACAAAGTCTTCGAGCCCTTTTTCACCACAAAACGCTCCGGCATTGGATTGGGGCTTCCCAGTGTGAAAAAGATCATCGAAGAACACGGAGGCTCCATTGCCATCGGCAGCGCACCCGGTGAAGGCACCACTGTTACAATCCGCCTGCCCGGCGTGAGCCGTGGACCGGCCTTCCGGCATCGTGGGCGCAGGCATCGTCCTCCCCGCCGGCCGAGTTAACCCCAGAGAGTGTAGAGTGGTGAGCGTTGAATTTTGAGCAGGAACTCACACGCTACGGAAATCATGCAGCTCGGTTTGACAGGGCATGCGCAGCGTGGATATGATCCCGTGTGTCTCCGACGTGCTTCTGCATCACGCCTCGTGACCAGGACGTGTCCGGTCACCATGTCTTTCTTCAAAGGAGTAAGAGTATGAAACTTGTCATCGCCGCGGTTGTTACCACCTTCGCTGTTCTCTGCACCCTCTCGATGGCCTTCGCCAATCCGGCGCTGCTTCCTAAGCACGAGGGCTATCCCATGAAAAACTCTGGGAGCCCCGTGACCGGCCAGCCGACCGCCAACGATCCGGGCCAATCGGACGCCCGAGGAGAATCCTCTCTGCTGAAATCAGCTGGGTTCGACGATACACACAGCAAGCAAGACCTGACGAAGACCAACAATGCCAGGATCACGGAAGGACAGGGCGCAGGCCGGTTACCCAAGGTGCAAGGCCCGCAGATTAAGATTGCGCCACCGGTGACATCCGCCACAAAAATCACCGATAAGCGAAAGATTCCGTAAACAGTACTCCGCTGAAGCACAATGGGGGTTCCGTCAGATAGTGGGACTCCCGTTGTGTTTTCTATCCTACTAGTCCTACTTCGAGAGCCGCAACCGAAACCGCCAGAGCTTCTTGGCCCATTCCTCGGCATACTCCACACCGATACGCGGCAACCGTCCAATTCGACCACGCGGCACATCGATACCACGATCTTCGAACCACAGACTTCTGCCCATAGTGAGGTCGAGCCGATGGAACGATCGGTCAACATCCAACGCACGGCACAAGCAGCCCGGCCCATCGATCAATTCACCGTCAATCTCCACCGTTCGAATCAGGATGGCTGCAGGAAATCCTTCCCGCTCCGTCACGACATTAAGACAATGATACATCCCATAAATGAGATACACGTACGCGAAGCCGGCCGGGCCGAACATGACATCCGTTCGAGCCGTTCTCCCTTTCGAAGCATGGCACGCTTTGTCTTTCTCACCAATGTAGGCCTCAACTTCGATGATCTTGCAGACCACAATCCCCTTCCCGTGTTCCCGCACAAGATACTTTCCAACCAGGGCTCGCGCCACGGTGAGAGTGGGCCGGTTGAAAAACGCGCGCGGGATGGGCTTATGCATGGCCATAGCTCATATAATAACTTATGACACAAGGCATAAGAGAAAAAAGGTTCCGGATCGGTCTTGCCATCAGCCATACACCATCTGCTATAAGCTCTTTTCATGAAAGTTACAAAACTCCTCCATACTCGCATGCGGGTCAGTGATTTGGACGAGACGATCAAGTTTTACACATCAGTCCTAGGCCTTGAGGTGATCGAGCACAAGACCTCTCCTCGCGGATCGCATCTTGCCTTTTTAAAAGTGCCCAACAGTGACGAACTGATTGAGCTCACCAGCTTCCCCCCCAGCGGGCCGGTAAAGGTGCAGGAGGATCTTGTGCACCTAGCCTTTCAAGTAGAGAATCTGGAACAGACAATCATGGCGCTCACTGACAAAGGGATCGCCATCACGGATGGCCCAACTCAGACGTCATCGGGCAACCGTTTTATCTTCATCGATGCCCCCGACGGGTACGAGATTGAGCTGATTCAAGGGCCGGCCGGCGTTCCCATCGCTTGAGCCACACAGCCCATTATTCGTCAATCAGTGCCCGTCAAACGTCATTCGTGAAGAGCAAGAAGGAACCTTCTTTTCTATTGATCTTGGTTTATCTGGCAAAATAGGGCTTTCTCCCAATTGACGACTGACAGTTGACGCATGATGGTTAACTCTCGTCGTTTGATGAGATATGGAGGGCCAGTAGTGGCCGGTTAACTTACAACGATCTGCGTCAATAATGAGTATGGGGGCGGGTTAGAGAGCGATTTACTGTGGGGCTGATTTGAAATCAGTTCCCTCATATTCCAGGTCAAGTAACGTCCAGC
>VGXB01000014.1 GCA_016873515.1 Nitrospira sp. | reverse complement strand
ATCAAGTCGAGTTTGCCGATGTGCTGCTGATCAACAAGGCGGACCTGGTGTCCGAGAGCGAGCTGTGCGAACTGACGGCCATCCTTGCCGCGTTGAACCCTGAAGCGCGGTGTGTCTCGATTCGGCATGGGCAAATTAATCTCAACGTCATCTTGAACACCGGGGCCTTCGATTTTGAGCGGGCCAGTCAGGCCGCGGGCTGGATGAAATCCTTACGCGGGCACGAACGGTCCGAGGCCGACGAATACGGGATTACCAATGTGGTGTACCGGGCTAGACGTCCGTTTCATCCGGAGCGGCTCTGGCACTGCTTCCAGGAGCCATGGCCTGGCGTCCTCCGGTCGAAGGGGCTGTTCTGGATCGCCACGCGCCCGGATCTCATCGGGCTGTGGTCGCAGGCGGGCGGGACCGGCAACGTGCGGTGGGCCGGGCGCTGGTATGCCGCGATGCCCAAGGATGATTGGCCGGAAGAGGAAGAAGAGTATCAGCGCCTCCAGGGAGTGTGGGATTCGGAGTACGGCGATCGCAGTCAAGAACTGGTGCTGATCGGTCGACGAATGGATCATGCGGCGCTGACGGCGCAGCTGGACGCTTGTCTGGTGACGGAAGCGGAATGGGCCTCCGGGCGGTCGTCGTGGGAGGGGAAGCCGGACCGCTTTCCGCCAATGGAAACAGTGGTGGAATCGGATGGTCTGTCGACGACGTCGGAGGAGCGGTAGATGCGCACAGACACGGCGCGGTTACCGGTGACGGTCTTGTCGGGATTTCTTGGAGCAGGAAAGACCACGGTACTTAACCACGTACTGCACAATCGGGAAGGGCTACGCGTGGCGGTGATCGTGAACGACATGAGCGAGGTGAACATTGATGCGCTGCTGGTGGCTGACGGCGGTGCGGCGCTAAGTCGCACAGAAGAGAAGCTAGTGGAAATGAGCAACGGCTGCATCTGTTGCACTTTACGGGAAGACCTGCTGAGCGAAGTCGCCCGGCTAGCGGAAGAGGGGCGGTTCGAGTATCTGCTCATCGAGTCAACTGGTATCTCAGAGCCGATGCCGGTAGCGGAGACCTTTACGTTTGAAAACGCGCAGGGGCAGGCGTTGGCTGACCTGTCGCGGCTCGATACCATGGTCACGGTAGTGGACGGCCCTCGGTTTCTCCACGACTATCGAGAAGGCGTGGAGTTGAAAGAGCGCGGCCTGGCGGTGAGCGAGCAGGATAAGCGAACCATCACCGATCTGCTGATCGATCAGGTGGAATTTGCGAACGTGCTCGTTGTGAACAAGACCGACTTGATGGAACCGCAGGCGCTGCAGGAACTGACAACGATTCTCGCAACGTTGAATCCAGACGCGGTGATCCGCCCGGTGCAATATGGGCACGTATCACCAGCAGAGATCCTCAATACAGGACGATTCGAATTCGCCAGAGCCTCACAGGCGGCTGGGTGGATGAAGACGCTGCGCGAAGGCACGCGTTCGGAATCCCAAGAATACGACATTGCAAGCTTTGTCTATCGGAGTCGTCGCCCGTTTCATGCGCAGCGGTTGGCGGACCAGTTGGGCCGACCTTGGCCCGGCGTGTTACGCGCCAAAGGGTTGGTGTATTTGGCTGGTCGGCTGGAGTTTATCGGGCTGCTGTCGCTGGCTGGGACTGTGTGGCAACTCGGCCCGATGGGGTGGTGGCGGGCTATGATACCGGAAGAGCAGTGGCCCGACTCCGCTGAGGTGAAGGCGCAGCTCAAGGCGATGTGGCATCCCAATTTCGGCGACCGGCGCCAACAGATCGTCATCATCGGTCAGCGGATGGATGAAACGGCGCTCCGTGCAGACCTCGACGCATGCCTGCTGACCGATGCGGAGCTGGCCGAGGGCAAACCTGCCTGGCAGAAATATCCGGATCCGTTTCCGCGTTGGAGCTGAGTCGGAGTGGGTTGAGAACCCAGGAGTTGAGAGGAAGCGGTATGAGTAATAAGGTAAGCGTTATCGTGGTATCAGGTTTTCTCGGTGCCGGGAAGACGACAGTGCTTCGGCGTCTGGTGCGTGAACTGAATCCAACGCGGACGGCGATTATTACGAACGACCTGAGCGGATTGACTAATGAGATCGAGATTTTCGGCGGAGAGCACTACCTTCGCGGTGAAGCTCTCGTCGAGTTGACGGCTGCGTGTACGCAGTGTTCCTTGCGTCAGCATGTCGCTGAAGCGATCATTCGGCTGACGAGCTTGGGCAAATACGACACCATTCTCATTGAAAGTTCGAGTAGCACGGATCCGCTCCTGATCGCCAATCTCTTCGATGCCGATGAGACCGAGGGGGTCGCCGTTTCCGCTGTCGCGCGCCTGGACCACTTGGTGACGGTCGTTGATGCGGAGCGTTTTTGGGACGACTATGAGTCCGGGATCACGCTCCGCGAGCGGGGACTCGGCACGGGACCGGACGATGCGCGAACCCTCGCCGAACTACTGGCGGATCAACTGGAATTCAGCACGACGCTCGTGCTGAGCAAGTGCGATCGTGTGACGCCGGTCGAACGGGAGCGTCTTGAGCGATTTCTTTGGCAGGTCAACCCTGATGCAGGGTGCATGGCGGTGTCTCAGGGAGACCGTGATCCCTTGTTGCTAGAGACTACGCGCCCTCATGAGGGGGCGGCGCTAGAAATCACACCCGGGTGGATGCATGCGTTGAGCGGCACGTCGTTGCCAGAAGGCGATCGTGAAACAGGGACGTTCGTCTATCGAGCGAAACGGCCGTTCCATCCGTTCCGATTTTGGCTGTTAATGCAAGAGGAGTGGCTGGGTGTGCTGCGATCCAAAGGATATTTCTGGGTCGCCTCACAACCGAAGACTTGTTACATGTGGTCGCAGGCTGGCACCAACTGTCTCTACGAGCGACTGGGTCGCTGGTGGGTGGCGATTCCGGATCGGCACTGGCCGAAGGGAGAGGGGGCACTCGACGAACTGCGCAAGGTGTGGGATCTCGAATTTGGGGATCGCCGGATTGAACTGGCCTTCATGGGCGAGGAGATTGATCGCGTCGACTTAAAACGACGGCTAGATGCTTGCCTGTTGACCAGAGCGGAGCTTGCCCTGGACGAAGAGCTGTGGTGTGCCTTTCGTGATCCCTTCAAGAAGCCGACATGGGAAAAGCGGCACATACGCGCCGAACGGCACGACTTGTTGCCGGAGGAAGAGAGCTGAGCTGATGTTTGATCTCGAAGAGATTCAGATAGTGGACGAACTGGGTTGTGAGCTCTGCAATCTGCGCGAGCACGGTGAAGGTCGTGATGTCGTCACCCGTATTCGAGTTGTGGACGATTTAGAACGGCGCGCTGCGACGGGAGAGATATGGCAACTCTGTCGATGCTGTCAGATTGCCGTGACGCTCTGGGACAGCAGTGGTGTGGCTGATCTCCCTAGCGCATGACGGACGGCCAGGACAGCGAATCAACGAAAAGGAGGAATGATGGGACGCTATTGTCAGGTGACCGGGAAGAAGCCGGTGTCGGGAAACAACGTGAGTCATGCCAACAACAAGACGAGACGGCGATTTGTGCCGAACCTACAGCGCAAACGCTACTTTTTGACAGAAGAGAATCGCTGGATCACCTTGTCGGTCTCGACGCACGGGATGAAGATCATCAACAAACGAGGCCTGGCCCCGGTGGTTTCAGAAATGCGGGCGGCCGGAGAAAAGATTTAGCAAGGAAAGAGGGGATGCATCATGCGTGAAGTCATTGCCGTGGCCTGTATCGGCTGCGAATCGCCGGGCAAATCGGTCTATTGGACGACGAAGAACAAGAAGAACGATCCGGACCGGATCGAACTGAAGAAGTATTGCTCGTATTGCCGCAAACACGCGGCGCATAAGGAAAAACGGTAAGACGGTGGATTGGAAGAATGTCGAATGGTTGCGGCGATTCATTACGGAGAATGGACGGATCCTCCCTCGCCGCATGACAGGGAATAGTCAACAGCGGCAGCGTGAAATTGCCCGTGCGATCAAGCGCGTGCGGCACCTGGCGCTGTTGCCGTTCGGTGAGCGATCAGAATACTGAGAAAGCCGGGACGACGAATCCATTGTGTTGAAACCAGCGCGGGGTTCTGGTGAGTGGAAACGGTAGTGATCAGGAGGTCGGTGTTGTGGTAATGGCCGTCGCCAGTTCGTGTAAGAGTTGTTCGGTTTTGTCCCAGCCCAGACAGGCATCGGTGATGGAGACGCCATGCTGAAGGGCCACCCCTTCTTTCCAGGCTTGTTTGCCTGGATTCAGATTGCTTTCGAGCATGAAGCCCATGATGGTCTGGCGGCCTCCGCGGAACTGCCGCAACACCTCCTGGGCGACGAATCCCTGGCGGGTGTGATCTTTCTTGGAGTTGTCGTGCGAACAGTCGATCATGATGGGGCGCGCGATGCCTTCGTTCGCGACGGCGGCTTCTGCTTTGGCGACGTGTTCTGCTTCATAGTTGGTCTTGCCGCCGCCGCCGCGGAGGACGATGTGACGGTTGGGATTACCCATCGTGCGGATGATCGCCGCTTGCCCGTCGGCATTAATGCCGACAAAATGATGCGGCGTCCTGGCGGAGATCATGGCATTCACGGCAACTTGCAAGCTGCCTTCTGTGCCGTTCTTGAACCCGACCGGCATCGAGACGCCGCTGGCCAACTCGCGGTGTGTCTGGCTTTCCGTCGTCCGCGCTCCGATCGCAGCCCAACTGATCAGATCGGCGATATATTGTGGGCTGATCGGATCGAGCAATTCAGTGGCGCAGGGGAGTCCGAGCTGGTTGATGCGCAACAGAATGGTTCGGGCCAGCTCCAAACCGGTGGCGATGTCGCAGGTCCCGTCCAGATGGGGATCATTGATCAGGCCTTTCCAGCCGACCGTGGTGCGAGGTTTCTCGAAATAGGTCCGCATCACGATCAGGAAACGGTCGCGCAAGGCATCGGCGACAGGTTTCAGTTTGTGAGCATACTCAAATGCGGCTTCAGAGTTATGGATGGAGCACGGTCCGACAATGACGACCAGCCGATCTCGGTCTTGTCCATGAAGGATTTTTCTGATAGCATTACGGGTTTCGACGACCAGCGCTGCCGCCTGTTCGGTGATCGGCAGTTTGGTCTTGATGACACGCGGCGGAGGCAGTGCGGTGATCAAGCCGATGTGTTGATTATCGATGGGTCTATTCACAGTCTGTCCTTTATCAGGGGATCGATGGCTAGAATACTATATGAACCCCCCATGAGAAGTCTAGATGACGATATTTAACCTATTGAAGAGTAGACAAAACATATCTGCGAGTTGTGCGTTTTGTTTGACAGGTTTTTTAAAACCGTGGTAGGGCGTACACTGTAATGGTTGCCATGAGTATCACAGATCACTGTAGAGGCGGCCTGTCGGTCGGTCTCATCCTCCTGTTCGTGGCCCTGGGGCCCTTTGCCGGTGCGCAAAGCGTGCACCATGAATTGGCCGCCGCCGACACCGACGGCCATGAACACTCCGACAACGATCTCTGTCAATGGGTTGAGTCTCATATCGCGGGCGTGCTCGACGTTGATGTGCCCCGGCCGGCTTTCCGTGAGCGGGGCGAGTTATATGAATTACCTGCTGCTCCCATCTTGAGGGCCGGTGCGTTGTCGTTCGCTGGCCCCTCGCGCGCTCCGCCTGCTCTCCACTAAGGTTCCACGTTCATAGCAATCGCAGTCTCACGATCGAGTGTGGTTGTGTAACTCTGGTCGTTTTTCGACATACGTTCGGTAATGGGAGGATAAAATGCAGTTTCGAGTAATGCAATGGTTGGCATGGTCCGTGGTATTCACGGTCCTAGGGATAATTTCTGGTTCATCCGTCTATGCGGCGGATGTTGATCGGGTCACGATAACGGGCACGGTTCAGAATCAAGATCTCCGGCGGGTCTCGCAGGCAATCATTGAAGTCAAGAGTCAAGAAGGGGAACTCGTCTCGTCCGGAGTTTCAAATGATGCTGGTGAATTCAAGGTGACTGTGCCGGAGAGCGGCACGTACTCCGTCAGTGCGGTCCAAGAAACCTATCGGAGTGAATATGTCGTGCTCACGCTGGGAAAAGAACCTCTGAAATCGGTCACCCTGACCCTTTCAAAGACTAAAGAAGTGTCACTGGAGGTTGTGGCACCCCTGCCGCCAGTCAACACCACGGCATCCAGTGAGACCTATTCACTCAGCCGGAAGGAAATCGAACTCCTTCCCCGGGGCAACAACAGCGAATTACACGACGTGTTGCTGACGATTCCCGGCGTGGTCTATGGATCGTTGAAGCAACTTCATATCAGGCAGGATCATGCCAATATCCAATTGCGAATCGACGGGATACCCATTCCTGATACGATTTCGTCGACATTTTCCGATGTGATTTCGCCTCGTACCTGGGAGCGGGCCGATATTGTCTTGGGTGGGATGGAAGCGAATGTGGGAAATAGGACGACCGCACTCATCGATATTACGACGAAGAGCGGCACAAAGCCGGGATTTGGGTCGGTCCAGATGTTCGGCGGGTCGAATAACACGATCAACCCCTCATTTGAGTATGGAGGCACGATCGGCGAGAAGTTCCGCTATTACTTTCTGAACAGCCATACGGCGACGAATCGAGGCATTGAGCCGCCGACTGTCGGCCATTCAATTTTTCACGGCCAAAGCGAGCGCAACCAGACGATGTTCCGTGGTGACTATCAGTTGGACAATAACAATAATTTCACTGCCTTGTTCTTGAACTCTATCGCGAAATATCAGATTCCGACTTTCCCCGGGCAAACCCCGAACTCAACTATTCTTAGCCTCATGTCGGGTTTTACGCCAGTACCCTCGGACAGGCTTGATGAGAATCAGAAGGAAAATAACCAATACGGACATCTGGTGTGGCGGCGCGATATCAACACCCGTAACTTCTTTAGCCTCGCCGGGTATTTCCGTCAGACGAGAGCCACCTTTCGAACGGATCCGCTCAATGTGTTGGCCTATACGGCCGAGGAAGATGAACCCTTCTCGGCCGGCAGCCAAGACCGCATCGGCTACTCCGGTGGTGTGCGCATGGATTATACATATGTGCATAGCAAGGAACACTTGATTAAGGCGGGGTTCCAAGTTGATCGGGCCCAAGCGATCAATAAGACGAGATTGTCAACATTTTTGTCGACCGACCCTAATGACTCAACCTCGGACCCAACCGGAGGCGTGATCAACCGCGGCGGCGACAACCGGCTTGTCGGGTGGCGGCAGGAGTTCTGGATACAAGATCAGTGGACACCGAATGAACATTGGACGTTCAACTTCGGTGTGCGTGCCGATACTGTGCAGTATCTACGAAATGAAGGACAAATCAGTCCACGAGTCGGGGTGACATACCGGTACAATTCCGCCAACGCCGTCCACGCATACTATGGCCGGCTCTTTACCCCGCCGAATCTGGAGCGGATTAACACCACCACCTTGAATACAGAGAGAACGAAGGCGCATCCGGAGGCTACCACCAATAATTTGCCGCGAGCCGAGCGGGCCCATTATTTCCAGATTGGCAGCGTCCATGCCCTGACAGATTGGGCGACGCTGCAACTGACGGGCTACTACAAGTTAGCCAACTACATGTCGGACGCCCACCAGTTCGGCTCGACGCCCATGCTGAACTATTTAGCCTTTGACCGGGGATGGACCAGGGGAGCCGATGCTGCCCTCAAGGTGTGGTTGATGGAAAACTTAACCGGACGTGGCAACATCGCCTGGGGACAGTGTAAGGGCTATGGCTTGCAGTCCGGGCACAATCTAGTGCATTTTGAAGAAATTGCCGATATCAATTCGCGCAGCGGCGTCCATTGCGACCATCAACAGACGCTGACCGCGTCAGGAATTTTGAGTTATCAATTGCTTGAGCGGACCCACTTGACCGGCCAAGTGCTGTTTGCCTCGGGATTACGGACGGCGGACACAGGCGCCAAGACAAACTCGACCCATAGCCCGACGTACACGATCTATAACTTTTCAGTCAGCCATGTCATTCCGTTGCCTTGGCACGGGCAGAAATTCCTGCTGGGATTCGATATCGTGAATGCGCTCGACCAAAAGTACTTTCTTAATTCAGGAGAGGGCAGTATCGGTCTCGGTGTGGCGCATGCCGGAATGCCGCGGTCCTTTTTCTTTCGTGGGCAATGGTTCTTTTAATATATAGAGCGATTGGATATTGTCACTGATGAAGACTACGCAGTGCTGTCGTAGATACATAGTACTGGTTGGTGTGCTTGCCATGTTGATGAATCCTGCCGCTGCGCATGCAGCGGCAGGCGACGAGGCCACTCACGAGAGTGATCACGAGGAGGATGTTCTTGCCGTCCCGGAGGTACATGTCCATGGCTTGCCGTTGAACAAGGATCAGCAGCTCGGCCCGGTGGCCAAGTCTACCCCTTGGCCCGCTATTCCCACCTCGCTCAACGGACAGGAAATCGATGATTGGATGAAGGCTCGTCTGTTGGTCTCCAGGCAGGCGAAGGTGGCGGTCGTAGTTCTTGAGCCTTGTAAAAATCGGGAGCTGACGACGGCTGGAGTCAATGCTCTCGGTAAATGGACATTTGATCCTCAGAAGAAAGGCGACGAGCCTATCGACGGCGAGTTGACCGTCCGCATCCATTTCAGAACACGCTGACGCTACGGTATCGATGGCTATCGCAGCACAGCGGATAGCTCGGCAAGACTCATTCGAAACAACCAGATAGACCAAATAGACGAGATAGACAAGGTCGACTGTGTTTGACGTGAGGTTCACGCCTGACGCTTGACGCTCGACGAGGTACGTTCTATTGTCTCACACATGAGTGTAGACGAATCCCTCTTCTTTGCCATTAACGGACTCGCCGGCCAGTCATCGCCCGTCGACCAATTTTTTCTCCTGCTTGGCAACCGCAGCACTCTCTATCTCCCTGGGGCACTCCTCATTGGATATTGGATTTGGGTGAAACGTTGGGAAGCGTTGCTAGGGGGGCTGGCGTTGGCGGGTGCGGTGGGTCTCTCAGATTTCCTGGGGGGGCAGCTTAAGTGGCTGTTCGAGCGCGTCAGGCCTTGCCATGCACTGAGCCAAGCCATCAGCATTGAGCCAGGCGGCTGCGGAAGGCTCTTCAGTTTTCCGTCGAACCACGCCATCAATACGGCAGCGGTAGCCGCGTTCATTCAGGTGCTATATCCACGATCCGGGTGGATCAGTTGGCCGATTGTCGGCTTGATTGGGCTCGCCCGCGTGTACGTGGGAGCGCATTATGTGACAGATGTCTTCGGAGGGTGGCTGATCGGTGGAGCAATTGGTGGGAGTGCCGCGTGGCTCTTGTTGCAGTGGCCTGTCTTCAGAAAAAACCGATAGCGGCGGGCTTCAAGTCGATGAACGAAGCAGGGGTGGGTTCCTCCTAGCGGGTCGGGCGCGTGCTATTGCGCATCGACACACTCCAACAACCGTCTTTCCAATGTTTTTACATCGTAGCCACGGCCAATCAGCACCACCGCTGGTTCCGGCTCATCCAACAACATGACAGGGGCAGTCGTCGGATGTCCCGGCGGCACATATTGGAATTCTTGTAGCTCTGGCTCGTGCACAAACCGGAAATATCCCTTTGCCCGCTCAAGTTCTTTGGGTAGCGATTGAGTCCAGGCTTCGAACCGTCGCCGGTTGAGCGGTGCGAGCGGTTTCACGGTTGTGGCGATAGGATGGTAGTCCGCCCGTTTGTGAGAACCTACCGGGTGCGGTTTGCCGAACACCACATTCGTTTTTGCCGGGTGCGGTCGTGTCGCGATTGGTGCAAGTAAGGCGTCTGCATCGATACGCGCGTGGGTGGTTTCCCAGATGCGGGCATAGGGGTTCTGTTTTACTATCCCACTTTTGAAGTCATCCCAATGGCCCGGCACATAGAGGTCTTGTTTATTGAGGATGAGTTCGTCCGCGCAGCGAATGGCTTGAGTCGTGACGTATTGGCTAGAGTGGCTGGTTTCGCTGGCAATGGGATGGAGCAGTGCAATCACGCGTTCCAGCGTGGCTAGTCTGGCAGTGAAGAGATCGGTCACGGCGTCGATGACTTCAGCCGGATCGGCCAAGCCGGAACATTCGATAATGACCACATCGGAGGCGGCATCGTTGACCAGTTGCGCGATCCCCCAGGACAGATCTTCTTTTATGTCGCAGCAAACACAGCCGCCTGCCAGGTTCATGACTTGCTCGGCGATTGTCCCTGCGAGCGGGCCGTCGATACTCACCTCGCCCGCTTCGTTCATCAACACCCCGGCGCGCTTTCCGTGCGATTTCCAATATTCGAGTAACCGCATCAGCAGCGTCGTCTTTCCGGCGCCGAGTGAGCCGCAGAGCAGATAGAAGGGAACGGGCATGGCTAGTCCAGTTGAGATAGAAGCTCATTGAGAGCCGACGGTCGTATTGTACCGGGAGAAGCGCTTGCTGAAAAGGCTAATGGTGATCCGCAAACATGCTGGCTTTGTGATGGTGGTCAGTTAGTTTGCGGAGAGCGCAATGGATGTCGTCGGGTTCGCAACACACGGTTTTCAGCTGAATGGGCATGTATTTGATGCCAAAATCCACGGTAATGCGGGGTTGGATCACGTGCAGTAGATCCAGGGAGGAGTCTGTCCCATCGATCAGGCGTGGCGGTGAAGATGACCAGGCGTGGCTTCATAGCCAATATTCGAGTCCACGCACAAGATTATAATATTATAAAAACAAAAACTTATAGTCTGTACTTAATGTAACTTCTTAATAACACAATTGTGCACAATTTAGTATTCAGGCCGTTCGATGAGTATGGGAAACGTGGCATCTCCAATACCGAAATTTCCACCGGCTGGATCCGCGACGATGACGCGCAGGGTGAGGCTATTCGGTGCGTCATTGAAGAGCGGGACGAAGAACGGAGCTTCAAATTCGGCGTTCCGGCCGCTGTAGAACATCTGCAATCGCTCGTGGACGCGATTGCCGATCCGCACTTCGCCATAGATGTGGATTTTTCTGGAGTCCCAATCGCCGTGCGGCCGCACCAATGAGCCGGACAAGGTACGAATCGACGCGCGCAAGACGACGTCGTCCCGGGCGATGAGGGGCTTATGGGGCGTGGGGTGCTCAATCTGGACGATATACCCATGTAAGGCGAGCACGAGGCCATCGTTGGTCATATCTTGTCCTGGGATGAGCCAGACCCGCTGGCTTGCGCGCTGGGCTGCTGCGGGATAGGCCAGGGGACCTTCTGCGGTAATATCCACGAGCGTGGGGTGAGTCAGATTCAATGTCGTGGTAAACGAGGCGGAGGCGCGGGCGCTGTACTGCGGTTCGTCCATCATGCGAGGGGTGCGCATGATTTGATTTTGGTCGCCAGCCTCGCCTTGCTGGAGGCCGGTGGCAAGGACCTCTCCGTTCGCGACGTCTGTAATCGTGATGCGGGCGCCGCCGACGTCACTTCCTAACACCATTGCTCCATGAGCCACGACCCGAACTATGATCTTGGTCGGTTGTGGTGTAGTCAGTTGTACGGGGGGCAGAGGGGCTAGATCAACCGGGCCGGAGAAGCCGTGTGGAGGAAAGAAAAGGCAGGACAGCAGGACCAGCGTTAGACGGAACGGGCTCATTTCACTGTGGTGCCGGGCTCGACTTCTTCCAGAATAGTGGCGAGGCCACGCACTTCGCTGTCACCTGCGGCCAGAACCATCCCTTGCGATTCGATACCCATCAATTTTGCTGGTTTCAGGTTGGCCACGATCACAATGGTCTTGCCCACCAGCGTCTCCGGCTCATACTGCTTGCCGATGCCCGCGACGATCTGCCGTTGCTCTGTACCAAGTGAGACGTGCAGCTTGAGCAGCTTTTCAGATTTTGGCACGCGCTCTGCAGTCAGCACTTTGGCTGTTTTTAGCTGGATCTTCATGAACTCGTCGATGGTGATCTGTGTTGAAGCAGGGGCATGAGGTCCGGGGCTAGGGGCTATAGGCGTCGCTGCGTGCATAACAGGATTTGGTTGCGGTGGAATCGGTGCGGCACTCATGGGTTTATCTCCTTGCAGTGTTGACTCGATGCGTGGGAAGAGCCCCGGACCTTTGCAGATGCGTGTGCCGGCTATCGGGGCATCCCATTGATAGGTCTCTTCAGGTAATGGCTTGGAAAAATCCAGCGCAAGCCCAAGCTGTTGGGCAAGTTTCGCCGCGGTTTGTGGCATATACGGATAGAGGAGAACCGATAAGAGCCGCAGCGCCCGCGCGGTTGTATTGAACACGGTGTTGAGGCGCCCCTGATCGTCTGGATTCTTGGCCAATTTCCATGGGGCGGTCTTGTCGATGTATTCATCGCAGAGTCCGATCAATTCCCGGAGTACTTGGAGATTTTCGCGAAAGGTCAGAGCGGTAAATCCTTGCTCGATCACGGCCGGCAATTGCGTGGAGAGCTGTGCAATCTTGGATTCCACCTCTGGGAGCGCAGGCAGGTCGTCGGCCGGAATCGTACCGCCGGCGAATCGTGCAATCATGGTGAGGGTGCGGCTCAATAAATTACCGATGCCGTTGGCTAAGTCGCTGTTGATACTTGTGGCCATGGCGGATTGTGAGAAGTCACCATCCTGCCCAAACGGTACTTCGCGAAGCAGAAAATAGCGGAAGGCATCGACACCGTAGGTTTCCACCATCTTGTTCGGATCGACGACGTTACCGCGGCTTTTCGACATCTTCTCGCCACCCACCGTCCACCACCCATGGGCGAAAATCGTTTCTGGCAGGGGCATCTTCAAGGCCATCAGCATGGTGGACCAGTAGACGGCGTGAGTCGTCAGAATGTCTTTCCCAACGAAGTGGACATTGGCCGGCCAGAAGCGATTACCAATGGGTTTTTCTCTGGGGAGGTATTCCAGGGCGGAGATATAGTTCACCAGCGCATCAAACCAGACGTAGGTGACATAGTCGTTGTCAAAGGGTAGTTCGATTCCCCAAGAGAGTCTGGATTTTGGTCTGGAGATCGACAGGTCGCCGAGCTTCTGTGTCTGGAGAAATCCCAACACTTCATTGCGGCGCGATTCGGGACGGATAAACCGATCGTGCTTCTTGATGTGGTCGATCAGCCGATCTTGGTATTGCCCCATCTTGAAAAAATAATTATGCTCGCTGAGTTGTTCCACCGGACGTTTGCAGTCGGGGCAGAGGCCGTCGGCTACGTCTTTTTCGGTCCAGAATCGCTCATCGAACGTGCAATACCAGCCTGAGTAGTCGGCTTTGTATATCAGCTGCCTGTCGAACAGCTCGTGAAGATATCGTTGGACAATTCGCGTGTGCTGAGCGTCGCTCGTTCTGATGAAGGCGTCGTTGGAGATGTTCAGCCGTTTCCACAGGTCCTGAAATTGCGGGGCGAGCCTATCGCAATGGACCTGCGGAGCGATGCTGGCCCTGGCGGCGGCTTGTTGCACTTTCTGCCCATGCTCATCCAGGCCAGTCAGGAAAAACACGTCGCGCCCCCGCAAACGCCAATATCGCGCAAGAATGTCGGCGGCGATCGTTGTGTAGGCGTGACCGATGTGCGGAACATCGTTGACGTAGTAAATCGGCGTGGTGATGTAGAAGGTGTTGGACTGACTCATAGCCGAGGAAAGATACCAGGTTCGAAAGATCGAAAGCTAGGCAGGCATCGCCGCTTTGGTGAACCCTGAGGCCTCTCGCAGGCGGAGCAAGATGTTTTCGAGCGCCATGTGGAGATTGAGATGACGGGTGGCCTGCTGTTCTGTGCGCTCGATGTCGTTCAGCAGATCCAACAATGCCTCGAGGTCAGTATGTTGGGCGTACTGGCGGAGTTGATCCAGTTGGTCAAGATGGAGCAAGTGTTTCTGATCACCGCCAGTGATGACAATGACGAGATCACGAATCCACCGGTTGAGCCAGGTGAGGATTTCGGCGCCACGGTCGGCTTTGGCCAAACTCTCCGCCACTGTCAAAATAGCGGAGATGGATTTCAGGGTGTTCGGAGCGACGAGATCGAGGCATTCACGCTGTTGCGCACGTACGTTGGCTACCTCCAGCGTCAGCGCTTCCCCGATACGCCCTTCAGTGACCAGTGCCAGAAAGCGAGACTCCGCCGGGGGAAGCTCGCGTTTCAGAATGATCGCGGCTTCCACCTGCGTCTGCGCGGGCGGCGCGAACCGCAAGGACTGGCAGCGGGATCGAATGGTGATCGGCAGGGCCTGCGGACGGCTGGAGATCAAGATGAACAGGCCATGTCCCGGTGGTTCCTCCAGCGTTTTGAGGAGGGCATTGGCGGCGCCGACCGTCAGGCGGTCGGCGTCGTCGATCAGGCAGATCTTACGTTCGCCCATGAGTGGTCGGTAGATGATCTGTTGTGTGATCTCGCGCACCTGCTCGATCTTGATTTGCGGAACTGCCAATTCCCGATCTGGCTCGATCACAAAATAGTCGGGGTGCGTCCGAGCGGCAATCTGAATACAGGCGCGGCAATGGCCGCAACAGTCCTGATCATCTATGGACTCTGCGTGCTCACAATTCAACGTTTGCGCAAACCTCGTAGCGGCCAAAAACTTGCCGATATTTGCTTCGCCGTGGAAGAGGTAGGCATGGGCCAATCGCGCCTGTTTCAGCGCGGCTTTCAGCAATGTAATTGGCCGTTCGTGGCCGGTGATGTCGTGAAATGGCATGGTTATTGGTGGTTTGTGGGGTTAAATCGCAACGATCCGAGTCGTTTCAGTACCAGGGTTTCCACTTGCAACGCGATGGCCTCCGGTGATTGCCGAGCGTCGATCGTTTTAATCCGGCGCGGTTCACGTTTGGCCAAGGCTAGGAAGCCGGCGCGGACTTTGGCGTGAAACCGTGTAGTTTCCAGGTCAAGACGATTTTCTGACAGAGCCTCACGGCGTCGCCGTGTGAGGCCGGTGGCCACTGGAAGGTCGAAGTGCAGAGTGAGGTGCGGGGTGAGCCCTCCTGTCGCCCAGTCGTTCAACCTCTTCAGAACTTTCAGGTCGAGCCCTCGTGCATATCCTTGATAAGCCATTGTGGAATCCGAGAACCGGTCGCAGATGACCAGCGCGCCCCGCGCAAGGGCGGGGCGGATGACCTGATCAGCATGCTGGCGGCGAGCGGCGAGAATGATCAGTGTTTCCGTTTCCGGCGCCAGTGGTTCAGCCGATCGCTCGAGCAGAATGCTGCGCAATCGCTCAGCGACCAGCGTTCCCCCTGGTTCTCTCGTCTGTAGGACGGTGTAGCCTCGCGCAGTCAACGATTGGCACAGGCGAACGGCCTGCGTGGTTTTCCCGCTGCCGTCGCCTCCTTCGAGTGTCATGAAGACGCCTGGAACGCGCCGCGATCGTGAGAGCAATAGGAGCTCCTGAATGGGGCAGTAACTGGGGCAATAGTCGGGGTGGGATCCTATGCCAGGCTGTCGTGAATAGCAAGGAGGACGAAAGCGTAGTGGTATCGGCCGTTAGGCCGGGTCAGAATGGCTAACTCATTGAAAATAACAAGAAAAGGCTTGCGGAGCCGGCAAAAAAATCTGTATGATGAGCCTGCACAATATCCGGGCTCGTTCACGGCCCCAACGAATGCTAAAAACCGCGTTAAAGCGCTATTTTCTGACCGGCCTTCTGGTGGTGATCCCGATCTGGGGCACGGTCCTTATTCTGAAGACGTTGTTCGTCACGATGGATGGGATCTTAGGCGATATCCTTGCCCGGTGGGCTCCCAACCATTATGTGCCTGGAATCGGTATTGCGCTGCTCATTATTTTGATCTTTTCGATGGGAGTACTCACCGCCAATTTCATGGGGCGGGCGATCGTTAAGATTTGGGAAGATTGGGTGAATCGCCTGCCGTTGGTCCGGGGGATCTACTCGACAATCAAGTCGATGATGGACATCCTGTCGTTCTCCGATCGAGAGTCCTATCGCCGTGTCGTGTTGATCCAATTTCCCAAAAACGGCCACTACTGTTTTGCGTTCGTGACTGGCGTGACGAAAAGCGAGTCGTCGGTGTTGGGCCAAGAGCCGCTGATTCATGTCTATGTGCCGACCTCGCCCAACCCGACCTCCGGATATTTTCTCTTGGTCCCCGAACGAGAAGTCACATCGGTCGATATCAGCGTGGATGAGGCGATGAAATTGATCGTGTCCGGAGGCCTTTATTCTCCGTCCACTCCACTGGCACCGCTGCTTAATCGGGATGCCAAGTGGAGCCAAGTCAAGCAGCCAAACGCGGGCGTACCGATCGCGTAGCGAGCATCTCGCGATGAAACGACCAACGAACAAGCATTCAAACGCCTCCCAGCTTCAGGGCCTTGGCGTGGTTGTGATGGCTGCCGGCCTGGGCACACGTATGAGGTCCAAACGTGCAAAGGTGCTGCATCATGTGGCCGGCCGCCCGATGGTGCTGTTCGCCGTCGATCTGGCATTGCGGGTGGCCGGACACAGGATTGTGGTTGTGGTCGGTCATCAGGCCGAGGATGTTCGACAGGTAATTCAAGCGGGAATCGCGGGAAGAGCGGGGACTGAATCGATTGCTGTCGTGGAACAGACGGTACAACAGGGGACGGGCCACGCCGTGCTCCAAAGTCGTCCGGTGTTTACCCGCGCCAAGGAACCGCGTGCGACGAATTATTTGATTTTGAATGGCGATACTCCGTTGCTGAAAGAACGGACGGTGCGCGAACTTTTGCGAGCTCACCAATCGGAGGGAGCGACGGTGACGATCTTGACGGCGTCGCTAGATGACCCCGCCGGCTATGGCCGTGTCATCCGCCGGCAGCCGGACGGCGGCCATCAGGGTGGACTGGCTTCATCGGAGGTGCTCAAGATCGTCGAAGATCGGGACGCGGCGCCGGCTGAACGGGCCGTCAAGGAAATCAATGTGGGGACCTACGTGGTGTCCGGCGAGTTTCTCTTTGCCGCACTGGACAAATTGGAACCGCACAATGTGCAGGGTGAGTACTATCTCACCGATATTGTGCGGATGGCGGTGACGCAGCGGCAGAAGGTTGTCGCCGTGACGTTGCAAGACCCTGACGAAGGCTTAGGTGTGAATACCCGGCGGCAGTTGGCAGCGGCGGAGCAGGTCATTCGACAGCAGGTGCGTGAACGGTGGCTCGACGCGGGTGTGACGATGTTGGACCCAGCTTCTGTCTGGCTCGACGCGGGTGTGGCGGTGGGGAGAGACACGGTTCTCCATCCCTACGTAACCCTTGAAGGCATGACCCAGGTCGGTGAAGATTGCGTGCTCCGGTCTCACTCGCGGCTGACTGATTGCCGGTTGGGTGATCGCGTGGAAATTTTGGACCATTGCGTGCTCCGCGACTCAGTGATCGAGGACGATGCGGTGCTGGGTCCCTTTGTCCACCTCCGGTCTGGTGTATCGGTGCGGCGAAAGGCCAAGGTCGGCAACTTCGTCGAAATGAAGAAAACGGATCTTGGAGAGGGGGCCAAGGCCAATCACCTAAGCTATCTTGGTGACGCGACGATCGGTAAGGGTGTCAATATCGGTGCCGGGACAATTACGTGTAATTACGATGGAGTGCATAAGCATCACACGACGATCGGAGACAATGTGTTTGTGGGAAGCGATACACAGTTAGTGGCGCCGGTAACCGTGGGAGCCGGTGCGGTGATTGCGGCAGGGACAACCGTGACGCAAGATATTCCGGCCGATGCCTTGGCCATCGCCAGGACCGCGCAAGAAAATCGTGCAGACTGGGCGGCCAAGCGACGACTCATGCTTGCGCGCAGCGATGGCCGGCAAGGGGGGCGACCTCTTGCCGCTCGCCCATCGCCTCTGGCCAAGAGCCGCACACCAACAAGAAAAGGTAAGAAATAGGTCATGTGTGGCATTGTCGGATACGTGGGCGCGCAGGATGCGGTCCCGATCTTGGTTGGTGGCCTGACCAAACTGGAGTATCGCGGCTACGACTCATCCGGTGTCGCCGTGATGCAGGGAGAGAAGATCGCCATCCGGCGGAGCGTTGGCAAGTTAGTCAACTTGCAACAATCGCTCAAAGAGAAAGAGCTGAAGGGCACGGTCGGCATCGGTCACACCCGCTGGGCCACGCATGGAAAACCATCCGAGCAAAATGCGCACCCGCATCGCTCAAAAGGCTGCGTCCTGGTCCACAATGGAATCATCGAAAATTATCAGCCGTTGAAGCACGAGTTGGAAAAAACTGGATATCGGTTTCAGTCCGAAACCGATACGGAAGTGGTCGCGCACCTGATCGACAAATATCTCAACAAGGGGCAAGGGTTGGCAGCGGCGGTCCGGTCGGCGACGAAAGAGGTGCGAGGCAGCTATGCGCTCGCCGTCATTTCTGAGCGGGAGCCCGGGACGGTGATTGCGGTTCGTTCCGGATGCCCCTTGGTGGTGGGCAAGACCAAGCAGGCATCGTATGTGGCGTCGGATGTTATGGCCATGCTGGCTTATACGCGGGAGGTCATCTATCTCGAAGAAGGAGACCTGGCTGTCGTCACCCAAGATCGAGTGCAATTGATGGATGCCGAGGGGCATGCTGTATCGCGAAAGTCCACCCGGATCACATGGGATGCGTCGTCGGTCGAGAAAAACGGACATCCACATTTCATGATGAAAGAAATTCACGAACAGCCGCAAACCATTCTCGATACGATGCGCGGCCGCTACTCATATGAAGCCGGCGAGGCAGACTTGCCGGATATTGGGTTGACACCCAAGGAATTCGCCGCCGCGGAACGGATTTGGATCGTGGCGTGCGGAACATCCTGGCATGCAGCCCTGGTGGGGAAATATCTGCTGGAGGAAATGGCACGTATTCCCGTGCACGTCGATATTGCGAGCGAGTTTCGGTATCGCAATCCGCTCATCGGCAAGTACGATGTGTTCGTCGCCATTTCGCAGTCGGGAGAGACGGCAGATACGCTCGCCGCGGCGCGGGAAGCGAAGGGAAAAGGTGCACGAGCGATCTCGATCGTCAACGTTGTCGGCAGTACATTGGCTCGTGAATTGGACGGCGTGCTGTATACCCACTGCGGGCCAGAAATCGGCGTGGCGTCGACCAAAGCGTTTACCGCTCAGCTGACCGCGCTCTATCTTCTCGCGCTGCATGTGGCGAGGGTTCGCGGTGTGATGAGAGGTGTGGATGGCAAGGCGTGGCTGGACCGGCTGGTCCGGCTGCCGGCTTTCGTCGAGCACATCCTGGGACGCGAAGCCGAAATCGTCGCGATTGCCAAGCGCTATTATAAAAAGCGGAACTTTTTGTTCTTAGGGCGCGGCATCAATTACCCGATCGCCCTGGAAGGTTCGCTCAAGCTCAAGGAAATTTCCTATATTCATGCAGAGGGATACGCAGCAGGGGAAATGAAGCACGGCCCAATTGCTTTGATTGATAAGGACATGCCCGTGGTCGTGTTGGCGCCGCGCGACCAGCTCTATGAAAAGACGGTGAGTAATTTGATGGAAGTCAAGGCGCGGCGCGCTCCGATCATCGCCTTTGTGGCGGAGGGTGAGCGTGAACTGGGGAAAGTCGCCGATGCGGTCTTTACGGTTCCTGCGACCCATCCGTTGATCTCACCGATTCTGTTCACGATTCCGTTGCAGCTACTGGCGTATCACATTGCCGTCTTGCGCGGAGCGGATGTGGATCACCCAAGAAATCTTGCGAAGAGCGTAACGGTAGAATAGGCGGATGGTGAAAATGGCTTCTAGCGGCGTTCTCAGTCGGTCGTCTCCCTGCGACGTACCTCGGAGGGTACGCCCTCAGTCGCCGAACTCCCTGCGGCCTTACTAGAAGACCAATTTGGACATCCTAGGGGGTAGGAGGGGAATGTGCGCAGTAGGGGACCCTACCGTCACACCTCATGAGTGGGGGAAGGGAGAAAGAAGGAAGGGACAGCGAGGATGGAGATTACGAAGCAGGATGTCGAGAAGGTTGCGCTGTTGGCCAGACTGCGCGTGACTGAAGACGAGAAGGCAGTCTTCGCCACGCAGTTGAGCCAGATCCTGACCCATGTCGCGCAACTGAGCCAGTATGAGACGGCGGGGATCGAGCCGACGACAACGGTCATGGGACAGGTCAATGTGTTCCGGGACGATGTGGTTCGACCGCCGTTGCCTGTAGAAAAGGCTTTGGCGAATGCTCCGGAGCGTGAAGGAAGCGGGTTTGAGGTTCCCAAAATACTAGAGGAGCGTTAAACGGCATGCGTCACACGTCACACGTGGTACTTACGAATGACGAATGACGAATGGCGAATGACGAAATACAGATGTTTCGACAAATGTTGCGTTCCAAAATACATCGTGCCACGGTCACCGGCGCGCACTTGGAATACGAAGGTAGTTTGACCATCGATCAGGATTTGATGGAGGCTGCCGGGATTCTTCCGTATGAAGCGATCGTCTGTTCCAATTTGAATAACGGCGAACGGTTCATGACCTATGCGATTAACGGTGGGCGGGGTAAGGGGGAAATTATTTTGAACGGACCCACGGCTAGAAAGGCCGCTGTCGGCGATCAAATCATCATCTTTTGTTACGAATATTATGGCGATGAGGAAATTAAGAAACATACGCCGCGGATCGTGCGGGTCAATAACAAGAACTGCATCGTTGAGGTTATGGATAAACGGTAATGGCGCTGCACAAACTGTCACTCTGTGACCTGCAGGAGAAATTCACCGCTGGCGAAGTCAGCGCAGTCGAGATTGTCCGAGCATATGTGCTGCGTATCAGCCAAGTGGAATCGAAAGTGCGGGCGTACGTCAATCAGGCGCAGGACTCCGCGTTCACGCAGGCGGACGCGCTGGATCGGCAACTTAAGTCGTGGCGCAAAACAAAGCCGCTGATGGGGATGCCGTTTGCGATTAAAGATAATATCTGTACGGAAGGTGTGCCGACGACGTGCAGTTCGCGCATGTTGCAACAGTTCGTACCGCCGTATGATGCAACGGTGATCGCCAAATTGCGCGAACAGGGTTACCTCCTGTTAGGCAAGACCAATTTGGACGAATTTGCGATGGGTTCATCGACGGAGAATTCCGCGGTCGGTCCCAGTCGGAACCCCTGGGATTTTCATCGGGTACCGGGTGGGTCGAGCGGAGGGTCCGCGGCGGCAGTGGCGGCGGACGAATGTGTCGCCGCGCTCGGGTCAGACACGGGGGGATCGATCCGTCAGCCGGCGGCATTCTGCGGTGTGGTCGGGTTAAAGCCGACCTATGGGCGGGTTTCTCGGTACGGGCTAGTGGCGTTTGCGTCGTCACTCGATCAGATCGGTCCCATTACGAAAGATGTCCGCGATGCCGCCTGTGTGCTGAGTGTACTTGCCGGCCATGATTCGCTGGATTCTACCTCGGCTGGTGTACCGGTTCCCGACTACATGAAGGCACTGGTGAAGAAGGATCTCAAGAAGTTGAGAGTCGGCGTGCCGCGCGAATTTTTTGCTGAAGGACTTGATCTGGAGGTGGACCACGCGGTCAAGGCTGCGGTCGAGGAATTGAAAGCCCTGGGAGGGGAAATCAAGGACATTCAGCTGCCGCGAACGGACGCCGCTGTCGCGGTCTATTACGTGCTGGCGACGGCTGAAGCCAGTTCGAACCTTGCCCGTTTCGACGGCGTGAAGTTTGGGCTGCGGGCGAACGAGACTAAGGATCTGCTGGACCTCTACATGAAGACCAGGCAGGAAGGGTTCGGCCCGGAAATCAAACGACGCATCATGCTAGGCACCTACGTGCTGAGCGCGGGCTATTACGACGCGTACTATGGGAAGGCTCAGGCGGTGCGGACGTTGATCTGCCAGGATTTTGACGCGGCGTTCAAGGAAGTCGATCTGATTGTGACGCCGGCGACTCCGACTCCCGCGTTCAAGCTGGGTGAGAAAAGTGAAGATCCACTGCAAATGTATTTGTCCGACATTTTTACCATCTCGGTGAATCTGGCCGGCTTGCCGGCGATTGCGCTACCGTGTGGATTCAGCAAGGGCGGGTTGCCGATCAGTTTGCAACTGATCGGGCGACCGTTCGAGGAAGGCACGATATTGCGAGCGGCCCATGCCTATGAACAAGCCACAGAGTGGCATCTGAAGAGGCCGGTGATTCGGTGAGAAGCAGAAAGCAAGGGGTAAGATGCAAGGGGAAACCGGAGGACCGAGCATGACATTCGTTGAAATGGCAGTAATGCTCGTGGCGGTGGCGTTTGCGGTGCTGGTCGGATTTTTAGTGCCGGTGCTCATGCAGGTTCGTAAGACAGTGGCAGAATCCGAACAGCTGTTGGTGAAAATGAACGCTGAGCTGCCGCCGCTGGTCGGAGAGCTCCGTGCCGTGAGCCGGCATGTCAATCAGCTGACTGAACACGCGCGCGATGGTATAGAGCATGCTGCGGTATTGTTGCATGCCGTAGGTGAAGTTGGAGAATCCGTTCAGGAAGTTCACAACGTCGTGCGCGGATCGAGCGGGACTCTCATGACCAACGTCGCCAGTGTGCTGGCGGGATTCAAGGCAGCCACGCAGGTGATGCGCGACCGCTATCGGAAAGAAGGAGGACCTCACAATGGCGGATGATCGCGAGTCTTCAGCGGCGGTGGTGTTGGCGTTTCTCAGCGGCGCGGCGTTAGGAGCGGTCGCAGCCTTGTTGCTGGCACCTGAGTCCTCGAATGAATCACATGAGCGACTGCATCGGTATGCGCGTAGAGCGGAGGACCGGCTTCATGGTATGGCTGGGCGAGCGGGGCAGATTTTTGAGGAAGTTGTCGAGCAGGGAAAGGACTTCGTTGAAACCGAGAAGTCAGTGCTGCGCGACGCCTTTGAAGCGGGACGCCAAGCGATGCGAGAGGAGCGGGACCGCATGCGCGGTGGGGGGACAAACCAGATATGACCTACGAAGTTGTGGTCGGCGTCGAAGTGCATGCGCAGCTGAGGACCAAGTCCAAGATGTTCTGCGGCTGTCCGACGCGGTTCGGAGCCCCTCCCAACAGCCACACTTGCCCGGTGTGTCTCGGCTTACCTGGCAGCTTACCCGTGATTAATCGAATGGCTGTGGAAATGGCTGTGCGAGCGGGGTTGGCGTTGAATTGCACAATTGGTGTACACAATCGATTTGCCCGGAAGAACTATTTCTATCCGGATTTGCCGAAGGGGTATCAGATTTCCCAGTACGAATCACCAATCTGTGAGCACGGGTGGATCGATATCGCGTTGGGTACAGGGAGTAAGCGAGTGCGTATCCGTCGTGCTCATCTTGAAGAAGATGCAGGGAAAAACGTGCATCAAGCCAGTACGAACGGCAGCATGGTGGATCTGAATCGCGCCGGGACACCGTTGTTGGAAATCGTCACCGAGCCGGACATGCGGTCGTCGGATGAGGTCGTGGCCTATCTCAAAGGGTTGCGCGATATCTTGATGTATCTCGATGTGTGCGACGGCAACATGGACGAAGGCAGTTTTCGGTGTGAACCCAATCTGTCGCTCCGTCCAATGGGGCATCAAGCATTCGGCACGAAGGTCGAATTGAAGAACATCAATTCCTTCAAATACGTGAAAGACGCGATGGATTATGAGGTCAAGCGCCAGACGAAAGTGCTGAGTGAGGGGGGGGAGATTAAGCAGGAAACGCGCCTGTGGAATATCGAGCGAGGAGAAACGGCGGTTATGCGCTCTAAGGAAGAGGCACACGACTACCGGTACTTCCCCGATCCAGATTTGGTACCGCTGAAACTGGAGAGGGACTGGATTGAAGGATTTCACGCCGGCCTGCCGGAGTTGCCTGCAGCGCGGATCTCGCGATTCATTACTGACTATGGATTGCCTGACTATGATGCCGGGGTGCTGACATCGTCCAAAGCCCTTGCGGATTATTACGAATGCTGCGTGAAGCTCTTCAATCAGCCTAAAACGGTCAGCAACTGGGTGATGGGTGAGTTGGTGCGGGAGCTGAATGCCGCAGGCGTTGATGCGAGTGCCTCCCTAGTTTCTCCCGAGCGGCTGGTGAGTCTTCTTCACTTGGTGGAGAAGGGCACGATCAGTCTCAAGGTCGCGCGCGAGATTTTCCCTGAAGTCTACGGTAGCGGTAAACCGCCTGAGCAGATTGTTCAGGAAAAGGGACTCACACAGGTCTCCGATGAGGGGGCGCTGGAGCAGGTCATTACCAAAGTGTTGGCAAAGAGTCCAACGCAAGTGGCGCAGTTCAAGGACGGCAAGCAACAAGTGCTGGGCTTCTTAGTCGGACAGGTGATGAAGGCCAGCGGGGGCAAGGCGAATCCTGGGAAGGTGAATGAGCTGTTGAAGAGGAAGCTGGAATGAGCTGGGATAGGGAACGGCCAGGTAGACTCCTATGCTCGCGCAACGCGTACACAAGATTGATCGTATGGTAATCAAAATGGGGGGCTCGTTACATGCGCGCAGTGGGAGCCTGCCTGGCCATTTCTTTTTGTAATGCTGAAGAGATTGTAGGGCCAGATCATGATTGGTTTTGAAATAGGAAAGTGAGGAAGTATGAGCGCGATTAGGGAGATCAAAGGCAGACAGGTTGTCGATTCTCGCGGGAATCCTACAGTCGAGGTGGAAGTGTTGCTAGAGACTGGTGCAAGGGGGAGGGCGGCGGTGCCGTCCGGGGCATCAACTGGCGAGAAAGAGGCGATAGAGCTGCGTGACGGCGACAAAAAGCGCTGGCTGGGTAAAGGTGTGTCCAGGGCAGTGGCCAACATCAGCAAAGTGATCGCACCAGAACTACTGGGAAAAGAGGCGTTCGATCAGGCCGGTATCGATCAGGCAATGATTGCGCTGGATGGCACGAAGGCCAAGGGCAAGCTCGGGGCCAATGCCATTCTGGGCGTGTCGTTGGCCGTTGCAAAGGCGGCCGCGAATGAGACGGGGCAGCCGCTCTATCGATATCTTGGCGGTGCGAATGCGCGGGTCTTGCCGGTACCCTTGATGAATATCATCAATGGCGGGGTCCATGCGGACAATCGGCTTGATCTTCAGGAGTTCATGATCATGCCGGTCGGCGCCGCGACGTTCAGCGAGGCATTGCGAATGGCTACGGAAGTCTTCCATTCGTTGAAGGCCATCTTGAAGAAGAAGGGACTGAATACGGCGGTGGGGGACGAGGGCGGGTTTGCGCCGGATCTGCAATCGAATGAAGAAGCCCTCGGTCTGATCATGCAGGCTGTTGAAGGGGCTGGATATAAGACTGGGAAGGATATCGCACTGGCCTTGGACTGTGCCGCGAGCGAATTGTATGAGAAGGGGCGCTATGTCCTTGAAGCCGAGAAAAGCTCTGAATGGTCCTCTGAGCAGATGATCGACTATTACGGAAAATTGCTTGACCGATATCCGATTCTCTCGATTGAGGATGGATTGAGCGAGCTGGATTGGAAAGGCTGGAAGTTATTGACCGAAAGGCTCGGCAAACGGGTTCAACTCGTGGGGGATGACATTTTTGTGACGAACGTCGAGATCTTTTCTAAGGGCGTTACGGAAAAGATTGGAAATTCGATTCTGATCAAGTTAAATCAGGTCGGCACGTTGACCGAAACGCTAGACGCGATTGAGTTGGCCAAGCGATCCGGTTACACGGCGATCATTTCACACCGCTCTGGTGAAACGGAGGACACGACGATTGCCGATGTGGCGGTTGCAACAAACAGTGGTTTGATCAAAGCTGGATCTCTGTCTCGAACGGACCGGGTTGCCAAATATAACCAGCTGCTTCGTATCGAAGAAGAGTTAGGTGCCGCGGCCATCTATCGTGGCCGTGACGCAGTGCCGGGCTTAGCCTAGCTCTGGATGTTGGTGAGATATAGATGGTCCTCAAATCAAATCGTGGGAAGCAGTGGCTGAATTGGCAGCGGCGCCTGGTTGTTGTGGCCCAAGTCGCCGGAATGGGAGCTTGTGTGTGGTTGTTCGTCACGCTATTTTTCGGTGAAATGGGGCTGCTGCGGTATGTAGCGATGCGTAATTATTCTGGACAGCTTGAAAGCGATCTCTCAGCATTGCGCAACGAAACAGCGTCACTGCGGGAAGACATTGCCCGGCTGCAGCATGATCCGGCGAAGATTGAACAATTGGCCAGAGAACAATTGGGCTACGTGCGAAAAGGAGAGACCGTCTATCAGCTCAATGACGATGCGGCAGATACTCGGGAGCGTCGATCAAAACCATGAAATTCGGAACCGTCGCAATTGTCGGACGCTCGAATGTGGGCAAATCGACCCTGCTGAATCGCTTACTGGGCGAAAAGATCGCGATTGTGTCGGACAAGCCGCAGACCACCAGGACACGCATTTTGGGGATCGTTCATGTGTCGGATGGCCAGATCGCCTTTCTCGATACGCCAGGTTTGCACAAACCGCAACATCTGTTGAATCGGCGGATGGTTCGGACGGCGATCGAGACATTGGAAGAGGCGGATCTTTTGTATGTGCTCATGGATGCCACGAGTTTGCCAGGGCCCGGTGATCTTGCCGCTGTTGCATACGTCAAGGAAGCGATGGCAAAACATTTCCGCCCGGCCATCTTGGTGCTTACAAAAGTCGATGTGGTCAACAAACGCAAATTGCTCCCGGTGCTTGAAAGCTATGCCAGGCTCTTCGATTGGACGGAAGTCGTGCCGATCTCTTCACGGACTGGAGACAATATAGACCGGCTCCTTGCCGTGACGATCCCGCATTTGTCGGAGAGTGAGGGCGCCTACGGCGACGATGTGGTGACCGATCAAACGATGCGAACTCTGGCCGGAGAAATTATCCGCGAAAAAATCTTGCAGGCTACCGAGCAAGAAGTACCGTACTCCGTGGCGGTGGAGATCGACCAGTTCAAAGAGGAAGGCAGGCTGACTCGCATTCACGCCTCGATTCTCGTGGAGCATGAAACCCAGAAAGGCATTCTGATCGGCAAACACGGGGAACGGTTAAAGGCGATCAGTACCCAGGCACGGCGGGATATGGAACGGTTGTTTGGCATGAAAGTGTTTCTCGAAGTATGGGTGAAGGTGAAAGAATCATGGCGAGAAGATGAGCAGCTGTTGGTTGAACTCGGATATTAGAGGGGTGTGATGCAACCGACGGAACGGCCGGTAGAGTCTCAGCGCTCCGATGTACGCCCCCGTGTGTCCGAGAGGACTATGTTGCACGATGTCTTGCGCGATCAGGTGGAGCGCGGGCAGACCAAATCCGATATCGTGCTCCAATCCGTTCAGCGCCTATTGCGGCGTGGTGCTATCACCAATCTCTCGAAGATGCTGGGGCGCATGCATCCGGCCGATATCGCCAAGGCTGTGAATCACCTGTCGTCTCCAAAGGAAAAACGGGAAGTCTTCGAATTGGTCCGGCGCGAGAGCAAGCGTGGACAGGTATTGAGCGAGCTCGACGGTGAGAGCATTCAGGAAGTGTTGCTCGACCTGTTGCACTCGGATGTGGCGTGGTTACTGAAGGATCTCGGCCCAGACGATGTGGCCTATATTCTGGGATTTCTCCCGGAAGGCCGCGGGAAAGAAATTCTTACCTTGATGAGGGTGGAGGATTCGACCGAGGTCGAGGACATTCTCAAGTACGCCAAGGATACCGCCGGCGGCATCATGACGACAGAGTTCTTCTCTCTGTCGGAGAATACGACCGCGCAGGAGGCGATCCGCCGGCTTCAGCATGCCACCGACGCGGAAATGGTGTTCTATATCTATGTCACAGACAATGACAACCATCTGGTTGGCGTGTTGTCGTTACGGCAGCTTCTGATAGTCCGGCCTGCGACGCCGTTGAAGAACATCATGGCGTGCGATGTGCTGAGTGTGGCGGTCGATATGGATCAGGAGGAAGTCGCGCGCCAGGTGGCCAGGTACAACTTACTGGCGATCCCGGTGGTCGAGAAAGACGGCACGCTGGTGGGAATTATCACCGTCGACGACGTGGTGGATGTTATCCGAGAGGAGGCGACGGAAGACATGCTTAAAATGGCCGGCGCCATTGAAGAAGAGCCAGCGTCAAAATCCTCAAGTTTGGGGTCGGCCAAGTTGCGACTGCCGTGGCTGTTTACCAACCTCGTCGGTAGCCTGTTGTCCGGCTTAATCCTGTGGTACTTCCGCTATACCATTCAGGAGATGGTCGCGATCGTCAGTTTCATTCCGGTCATCGCTGCGATGGGGGGTAACGTGGGGCTGCAGTCTTCGACGTTAATCATTCGCGGGTTGGCCACCGGCCTCGTCGAGCTGACCGATGTCTGGACGGTGTTTTTCCGCGAGGTGAAGATTGGTCTTCTTATGGGGCTTGCCTGTGGACTCATGTTAATCGTCGTCGGGTGGGGATTGGGCCAGGGATTTTTAGGCATCGTCGTGGGGGCCTCGTTGATGATTGCGTTTCTTGTGTCCACGAGCATGGCCACCATTATGCCTATTGTGCTGAAGCAGATGGGCGTGGATCCGGCCGTCGCCGCCGGGCCGTTTGTGACCACGGCGAACGACATCACCGGCATCACCATCTATCTCACGCTGGCGACGATCTTTCTGGACTATCTCCGGTGACGTGCATCGATTCACACGGACTATGTCCAGTTTCTATTCAATGAGGACGGGGGCATCATGCCGCTTGTAAAGGCGACGGCCATTATTTTGCGAAGCCGCAAGTGGGGCGAGGCTGACCGGATTGTAACGTGCTATGCGAAGAACTTGGGGAAAATTCGCGGAATCGCCCGCGGGGCACGCCGCCAGAAAAGCCGGTTTGGCGCGGCGCTCGAACCATTTACGGTCTGCCGCCTCGATTTGTTTGAAAAAACTGGCGACACGCTGTTCAGAATTTCGCACGTCGATGTGATATCGTCGTTCCACTCGTTACGCGAGGACCTTGACTTGATGGCGGCGGCGGCGCGGATGGTCAATGTCGTATCTGCAGTGACTCCCGATGGAGATCCGGATCCAGTGCTGTTTGAGACGCTTCAGCAGGGCTTGGCATCGCTATGCCAGAGCGAAGATCCGGCCTGCACTGCGCTGCTGGTTCAAATCAAACTCCTAGGGCTCACCGGGTTTCGCCCGCAAACGGATCATTGTGCGGCCTGCGGAAAAACACGCATGGCCGGTGCGCTACAATTCTCACCCCTAGCGGGCGGGCTTGTGTGCATGCCATGCGCGTCCAGGCAGCGAACTTGCTGTGTGTCGCTTTCGCAGGGGAGTCTTGCATTTCTCCAGCAAGCCGCACGGTTAGCCCCTCAACTTCTGATGAGACTTCGGGCTGTAGGTCGGGTGCGGGATGAGGTCGAGGAAGCGATCGAACGATACGTCACCGTCGTTGCAGGTAGACGCTTGCCACCGACAGATTTTTTGTCCCATGCGCCTCAATCTGTATATCAGGCCGATTCATCAGTAGGGGTGAGGACATGATGGCGCAGATGCTCGAACCCCTTGATATGGCCTGGATCGGCAAAGGAGTCTTAGGGATCGAATGGAGTGACGGGCACAAGAGCGTCTATTCGGTTCGGTATCTTCGCCAGCAATGTCCCTGCGCGGCTTGTGTAGATGAATGGACCGGGGAGCGGCGCCTAAAAGATGACGATGTTCCCATGCTCATCATGGTGCAGGATATTCAGCCGGTTGGCCGCTATGCTTTCCAATTCATGTGGAGCGACGGCCACAATACGGGCATTTATGCCTATTCCTTGTTGAGGAAGTTATGTCAATGCGATGTTTGCCAACCAGTCAAGCCTGTAGAGCTCAAGTCCAGAAGGTTGATGTGAAGAAGGGATGGAGACATGAGTAACAGGAGGGGTACTCGATATCGTCCATTCCTGGCATCGTGGCGCCTTGTAGGTACGTAGTGCACCCTCCTGTGTTCGTGACCCTTGCGAGTTACAAAAGTGTGCCGACACTGGAGCAACAGAACAATTGGTCCGAGAGAACAATCTCGTTCTTGATCATAAGGAAGAACTCAAGGTCGAGAGCATGCACACCCGTATCAACACGTGGGCCTACGAGGATCGATTCAAGGCACGGTTGGACGGCGCGTCGATATCGTAGCGTCTCTGGTGAAATGTGGTCGATCAAAAGATCCAATAGCGTATGGCCTATAGCAGGAGATCGAATGGGAATGTCTTGCTATCAGCGGCTCATTGTCTTGGGCCTGTGCCATATGCCATCAGCCATAGGCTCTTTCACGTGACTATGATTTACGAGCAACAATCATGACAGAGTCCCTCAATAGTGTGATCGCTACCTCCGAAGCTGTGCGCTATTGCCAGAACGAGTGGGGTGACTGATGTCGCCGGCGCATTATTCGTAGAATTGATCAAGCTAGGGCATCGGGTGACCCTTGTGCTGCCGGGCTATCGAAGCATTTGGGTGGGCCATCACGTTCGCGAGATCTCGCAACAATTCCGCATTCCAATTAGGGGACTGCCTGTAGCGGCCTCCTTGGAAGAAGAGCATGTATCCATTGCCGGGACCTCTCATCCACTGGGAGTTTTGGCAGTGTGATGCGATTCCTTGTACGACCGTTCAGGGTTGTATCAGGATCGAGACGGGGACTATCCAGACAACCTTGATCGATTTGTCTTATTTCCCGGGGTGGTGATTAAGGCGGTCGATCAGCTGAATGCGGAATCGGATGAAGTCGTGGATATCCTCCATCTGCACGATTGGTAAACGGTAGTGTGCGTCGTTTATCTGAACGCCATAGTCAAGGGAAGCAGACGGAGCCACTCCAAGACTCTGTTGACGCTGCACAACAGAGGATATCAGGGAATCTTTCCTGATGCGCAATTTTCAAGAACGAGCTTGGATCCCAGCGTCTTCGCAGCGAATGGGCTTGAGTTTTACGGATCAGTCAATTGCCTCAAAGGGGGCCGTATGTTCTCGGATACCGTGTCAATGGTCAGCAAAACGTATGCAAAAGAAATCCTGACGGCAGAATTTAGCTGTGAGTTTGAAAAGGTGCTTGCCAGCCGTCTCGATACTGTGCAGGATATTCCCAGCAAGATTGACAGTGCCACCTGTAATTGAAATTACCACTTCCACCTGGAATTCAGAAACAGATCCACATTTGCCTACCCACTCCGGAGTTGCGGATTTGTCTTGGGAAATGGTGTGCAAGCAGGTCGTGCAACGTGCGCTGGAGCTGCCAACTCACGATGTGCCGCTGTTGGCCGTGATTGGCCGGCTGACCCCACAAAAGAGGTTCGATCTGGTCCTGGAAGTGCTCTCCGAGTTAGTCGTGCTGGATGTGCAGATTGCTGCGGTGTCGGGGACCGGCGATCATTGGCTCGAGAGAAAATTCTCCAAACGAAGTCACATTATCCGAACCAGGTTGGGGTGATCTGAGGGACTTGCGCACCGTATTGAAGCTGGCGCAGACATGCTAGTGATGCCCTCACGATACGAACCGTGCAGGTTGAGCCAATTCTACAGCTTTCGATACAGCTGCGTGCCGATTGTGCGTCAGACCGGCGGGTTGACCGATACGATTGTTCCATTCAAGCCGGTCACGGCCCAAGCCAGTCTTGCGACAGGCGTTCATTTCACGGACCCCTCGCATGAAGCGCTACTCACTACATTTTTGCTCGCTCTTAGAGTTTATAGAGATCGTGATCAGTGGGAGAGACTGGTTCTGCGGGAATGCACACAGACGTGTCCTGGGCACGGGCAACACAACAATATATGTGGCTATACGAATCGCTGTTGAAGAGGAACGAACTCCATAAGTCTATCTGATGTTAACCGAGACAGTAAAGCCTCGCTCAAGTTCCGTCAGGAATCGTTTGGCCTGATAGATGTAGTAAGGGGGTACGCTTTCATCAAGCGTCAGGACGGAAGCGAACGTGTCACGTGCGAACTCCACGCTGCCTTCATGCAAGGCTAATTCGCCTGCATGAATTGAACATGCGGCTGTCATGGCGTACACGTCGACTGCTAATCGTTTGGGAGGACGACTGATCAGCTGTTCAAACTGAGACGGTAATGGCAACACAAACCCATCGGAGTTTTTACCAGTAGATGTCAAGGCGGCAGCTTCCAACAAGCGCTGCATGCCAGAGCTCGCCTGGCGAAGATCGGAGGCCGACCCGCACGCGCTGTATATCTTCCACAGTGACATGAACTGAGCGTTGTCAAGCTCGGTTGGTTTTGGTGAGAGGTTAGCCTGGCACCCAACGAGAAGGACTATTCCACCGATCAATCCAATGGGCATCCACCGACTCAACGTGATCTTCAGCACGGTCCCTCCACAACACGTTTATGTAAGGGCACATTGTGACACACTAAGCCTAACTCCTTAGCAATAAGCAGGCCAGCACATATGCGCCATAAACTATTGAATAATAAAATAAATAAAGCTCATGGTGAGTTTACTCTGTGTGAATGAGTATTCACTGTGGAGTATTTGCAATAGAGGTGGAGTGGGGAAAGGGCAAGGTTCAAGGAGCAAAGCGCTACTTGAAGCAAGAAACTTGAAACATGCTTCGGAAGCTGGGTGCGATGCTGCTAAGCATTGAATATCTGAACAAGTATGCCGGTCCGAGTTGTGGCATTGGTCTTTTGCTTGACATGCTGGATGTGCGCTTTCACGGTTTGCTCGGTAATATGGAGGCCGTTGGCAATTTCCTTATTTGTCCAGCCCCGTGCAAGATGCTCGAGTACTGACTGCTCCCGATTGGTGAGTTGAAATCGTTCTCGAACATGTTCGGCGTTTAAGTCTTGTTTCCGGCTCCGTTCTTCCATCATGACCACAAGTCGTGCATGTTGAGCACCACTTCGGTCCGGGAGGCCGAAACCTCTGAACAGAATAGGCTGATTTGGATTCCCCACCACGCGTTTCAGTTCGAACTGTTCCCAGTCCTTGGCCTCAGTACGAACGTGCAGGGTCTTGATGATTTCATTGCACAGTTCTGTGAGCGCCGTAGGAAGCACGTCATACATCTTTCAAGGCAAGCCCACCTATTATGATTGGGTGTTTCAGCATCCGAGCCTGTCTGGGGCGGTGGTGAATTCACTGGGAGCACTACTTCAGACAGGACTCACAGGACAACACACTGCGCCTGGAGCACCAGGCACACCCACGCCACCAGCCTCAGGCGCCCCTGGGTCGTCGGCGGTGCCTCCGATTGCCACACCATAAGCTCACGTTGCCTTGACCCTCTGGAGGAGGGCAGGGTATGCTTTGCGCCTCGAACAGTGTTTGGCATGAATGGCGCGGATGTGAAAGGCCGATGGAAGAGTCTGTCGTAGAAACGGAACAGCAACAGTCTGAAGAGCCGGATTCGGCAGCCGTCCCGATGCCGGAGTATGTTAAAGACCTTGTGGCCAAGGCTAAGCGGGCTTCGGGGAAACTGGCATCCCTTTCAACAGTGGTGAAGAATCAAGCGCTGCTGGCCATGGCTGAAGCGCTCGAAGCCAAGACGGGCGAACTGCTGGAAGCTAATCAGCGTGATCTCGAGTCATTCGGCTCCTCACCGGCCAAGAAAGCCATGGCGGACCGGCTGCGTCTGACGGATAAGCGCATCGCTGAGATGGCTGCCGGCGTCCGTGAGGTCGCAAAGCTGCCGGACCCCATCGGCCAGACCCCCGCCATGTGGACCAGACCGAACGGCATGCGGGTGGGGCGAGTGCGCGTGCCCATTGGCGTAGTAGGCATCATCTATGAGTCCAGGCCCAACGTGACCGCGGATTCAGCGGCCTTGTGTCTCAAGTCGGGGAACGTCTGCGTTCTGCGCGGCGGCAGTGAGGCGATTCATTCCAATACCGCGATCGCGGGCGTGCTCTCTGACGCGGCCGAAAAGTGCGGTGTGCCGGCCGGCGCGATCACGTTTGTGGGTCGGCCTGATCGCGAGTTAGTGCCGATGTTGCTGAAGCAGGACCGGTACATCGATTTGATCATTCCTCGCGGTGGCAAATCGCTCATGCAACTCATCGCGGAGCACTCGACCATTCCAGTTGTCAAGCACGATGCGGGTGTGTGCCACGTCTACGTCGATGTCTCAGCTGATCTGGCCATGGCCGAAGCCATTTGCGTGAATGCCAAGGTGCAGCGGCCCTCGACCTGCAATGCGATGGAGACGCTGCTGATTCACCAATCGATCGCACGGATCTTGCTGCCCAAGCTGGCGACGAGTTTTGCGGCGGCCCATGTTGAAATCCGCGGATGCCCCAAGACGTGCCAATTGATTCCCGAGGCAAAACCCGCCGCCGAGCAGGATTATGGCAAAGAGTTTCTCGATCTCGTCTTGGCCGTCAAAGTCGTCAAGAATATGGATGAGGCGATGGAGCACATTGCGCAATATGGGTCGCGTCACACGGAGGCCATCGTCACGTCGGACTATAGCCGTTCGACGCGGTTCCTCAAAGAAGTGGATGCCAGTGCCGTTTTGGTCAATGCCTCCACCCGGCTCAACGACGGCTATCAGTTTGGTCTCGGCGCGGAAATTGGCATCAGCACGTCGCGAATCCATGCGCGCGGTCCGATGGGCCTCGAAGAGCTGACTTGTTTCAAGTTCATCGTTCTGGGGAGCGGCCAGCTCCGCGAGTAATGGTATCCGATCCGGTCACGTTCGCCCTGCAAACTCCCGGCCATCTATCCTTTCCATCCACGCACGCCTTCGCAAAGAATTTCCATCACGGTGGAGGACGTGTCGCCCTCGGCACAATGGGGCATCTCGTATTCTATCAGCCTGACGGTCATCGGGTACTGGCCACCGACCCTGATGGCCATCCGCTGCATGAGTGCGAGTGGCACTTCGATGCAGACGGGCGGGTGTTGCTCGCACGGGCGAGGATCCGCCTCGACTGGGGTCAATGGATTGGGCTGAAGCCGGGTGGGCTAGTGAACGAAACCAGGCTCAATCTGACAACGCGGCCTGGGTGGCAGCGAATTACCTCGGACGACTTGCGGGCTATGGCGGCTCAGGCGATGCGAGCGCCGATCGAAGACGTGCGCTGGTTTTTCTCCGATGATGATCTGACTATTGATGCGAGTGGCGTGGCGACGATTCGTCACCGGAAGGATGCATTGTATGTGTTGGACCATGGCGACTTCACGCAAGCCCGGTTCATGGCGTGCATGGGCGCGATGCACTGGGACCATATCGACTTTCTTCCGGTCGTCGAGCTGTTCAAATCTCTGTTGCCCGGCACTGGTTCCGCCGTCTTCGAGCTGATCCGGGGGCTCTACGACGACCAACATCGAACTCAACCTGTCCCGCGCACATTGCGCTATCGCGGGATCCCTCCCTATCCATCGGAAGCAGCGTTCCAGCTGTTCAGCCAATTTTTTACACCGTCGGTATCGGGTGGAGGCGAGCCGCTCATCTTATTTATGGATCAATCTCGGGCTCATCGAGTGACGTGGCTTCCGGTAAGTGACCCGCCGCTCCGATACTTCGATGAACAACAAGGGCTGTGTCTCACTACACAGGGAGGACAGATCCGCAAGGCGACGATGGTGGAAGATACCACGGGACTTCCGCACACCCAGGCTTCGCTGGAACGGCCGGCTCCGTTCGATCGGTCATTATCGGTGAAGGACGGGCAGCTGATTCTGAGCGATCGAGAACACGAAACCATTTTCACGCTGGGACAGGGAATTGCCGAGGCCTCGTCTTTCAGTGCTTCAGCAATCGAGGGATCTGTCGATTGGCGAACGCTTTTTGTCCAGGGCGTTCCACCAATTCGTCCGATCGATGCCTTTGGCGCCGTGCTGTTGTATCCGGACAATGATGATGAAATCGGCGAGGTTGCGGCCCAGCCATTTGTTGCGGACTATCTCCAGGATGCCGGCGAAACGGACAGGGAGATTGGAGCTATCCTGTCCGGTGCCGAGCGAATTCTGATCGACAATGGGGATGCGGTGCTTTCGACCTGTGTGCTGTTCGATCGTCCGCGCGACTACGTCGTACGCAGTGTTCATGCCGCCTATGCACAGCGGCAGGCGCAACAGCTCTGGGTGCAGTCCGCCGCAATCCGTCGGTGGGAGTGGTTGAAGCGCATTCGGATTGTTCAGGCTTCGATATGGGAAGAGACAAACCCAGTCTCTCGACTGGTTGATCTTGCGTATCAATGGGTGAGTTATGATTCGTTCAGCTCTCCGGAAGCATTGAAGGGAGAGGTGGCACGAGTTGGGCACTGTGTCCAATCCGGAGGCCATGCGTTTCTCATCGGCCCTGCCGAGATTTGGGACCTCGCGAAACGGGAGGGCTGGCAACTGATGTGGGAAGGGCCAGTCGCTTCGCTATCGACTTTTCGGATGCACAGGACAGTCTTACTCAAGGCCAAACTCAAGGCGGGGCTCACGCTGTTCCATCTCAGGCGATTGTAGCAAAACGTGCGTGAACCATGTGGGTTAGATCACGTTCCGAGATTCAATCGGTGGGACGAGCGGACGTGCTGATCCAGTGAAGAGCGAGTGGAAATCGAGAAGATCGTTCAGCGCCGGTAATGATTAAATTCCTGTCGTAGTCTCTGCTGTGTCGATAGCTGGTATATCAATCAGCCAAAGGATGAATACCAACCCGGTAATTGAGGATAACCGTGCTGCTTTGTCGCGCTGCACCGCAGTTAGGCAGAAATGAAAAATTAACAGGAATATAAAATATTGAGATCCTATGTGTCGTTCTCAAGCCACCCGCCGATAGCAACGACACTATAGCCGCCATAGAGCTGGAAAGACTGTGAAGTTGCTACTGGCCGATCCGCCAGGGGGGAGATGTCACTGGTTGGCGGCAGGCTCCTAGCCTGGTTTTGTTACCAGGCGTCCTTGGCGCACCGGAAGCCGATGCCGCTGGCGCGGTCGGCGGGGAAGCCATAGTCTCGGTCAGAGGTCCGGATGTTTCGTGCCGGCTTGAGCCAGGATCCGCCGCGGACTACTTTCAGTAGCTGGCCATTCGGTCCTTGCGGATCGGACAGCGGCGCGTTGAGGTAGGCGTAGGGTTCGTACCAATCTTGCACCCACTCCGAGGCATTGCCGGCCATATCGAAAAGACCGTAAGGGCTCACGCCCTCAGGAAAATTCCCGACGGGCAAGGTGAGCACTTCACCTCGGATGCCTCGTTCATGGGAGATACGGGCTCCGTCCCCGCTCACCCAGAAGGCTGTCCATTCCACTCCATCCTTAAATTCAATCGTGTGGCCGGCCCAGTAACTGGCGCTGTTCACTTTGGTGAATTCCCAGTTGTTGCCCCAGGGATAGCGGCGGCCATCGGTGCCACGCGCGGCCTTTTCCCATTCCGCTTCGGTGGGAAGTCGTTTGCCTAACCATTGGCAATAGGCTACGGCGTCCCACCAGTTGACATTGACGACTGGATGCTGCTCGCTGCCAGGAAATGGGCGGCCGTGGAACCACAATCTGAATTCTAATTTCTGGTGACTCGGTTCGGAGTGCCCGGTCGCGTCAAGAAATGGCTTGTATCGGGCATTGGTGACCTCATAGCGGTCGATGAGAAATGACCTAAGGTAGACCCTGCGTTGCGGCCGTTCGTCGTCGAAACTAGCGCCGTCCTCAGGGCTGCCCATGAGGAATTCGCCCGCCGGAATCAAGACCATTTCTTCTGGAGTTTCAAAGTCGATAGTTGGGAGCTGACAGCTGACAGCTCCCAGCATAAACGAGAGGGTCACAACGAAGAGCAAGAGAAGGGGATGCCGAAATGTCACGGCTTGATTATCCCACAGGCTTTAGCCACGGCGTCATGATAGGCGAGCCAGAGGGTCAGGCATTTCTTGAGATATGTCAGGACGGCCTGCTGGGCGCGCATCAGATCCATACGATCGGGAGAAAGATTATGGTACCGGACGAGCGGGTGCCTGGCGATGACGGCTTCAATTTCCTCGAAGTTTTTCGGTTTCGACAGTTTGGCTAGCTCCGCACGGTCCTTGACGCTGCCTTCGGCGAAGACCGTCAGAGCGGCGGCGCCCAGTACCCATTGACGGTGGTTGGATATCCGGTCAAGCCAGGCGCGGTCTGGGCGTGCAGCCGGCAACAGGCGGATATGCTCGAAGTTTTGTGATCTGAACCTCAGCCCCTCCATCATCGAGAGAAAGAGTGCGGGATGGGATGTGCCGAGAGAGAGGCCCCCGGTGTCTTCTTCGTAGATATTCTTTGCCAGCATGCGGCGAACAGAGGCGGGCGGATTGTTGCTGTGGATGTGGACAAGGAAGACGAGAAAACCTCTGACATAGATGGCGTACTCGTGCTGGAAGTGAATCTTTAGCGATGCTGTTGTAAGGCGGCTTGTGACGAAGTCTTCCCACGCCCAGGGTTGCTTGCCGTCCATGACTGTGAGCAGCATTTGTGTGAAACGGGAACGTGTAAAATGTCCTGCCATCGTCTCTTGCCTTCCGGTCGAAGGCCTCGTTACAATCCGGCCGCGTGAGAATACCGTGATATGAACTCGCTGACGATTCAGAACCCAGATGACATCCTGACCCTGTTGGCCGATGTGGCCTTACGCGGAGCCGGTTTCACCACGGAATCGCTGCTGGACTATGTGCTGGAGGAGGGGTTTACCGAACCCATTTACCTCAGTGCCAGCGGTGAGGATCCCACGGCGTTTTTCAAAGGCCAGCCCAACGCCTGGGCCATGTATCAAGTCCGAGAATGGAAGCGCGTGCTCACGGTGTCTGGCGGTCCCGGCCAAGAGCGGCGCGCCCGTATTACGGAAACGCCGTAGCCAGCTGTCTGCCAGTGTAGAGGGAAGCCGGGAAAAGTGCAAACGCCTGTGCGATGTGCTCAATGGCTCTTGGGCAGCGGGTGACGGGACTCCTCCCGCACGTATGCCGGCTACGGCTTGAGTTGTAGTTTCGGGTGGGGGGAATCCGCTGGAGTCGTCATCGGAGTTCGCTCACCGGACCCTTCGAACCAGCCTCCGATCAGCACGCTCTCTTCGAAGTAGAGGTAGCGGTGCCGAACCACGGACGGGCTTTCCCAATCTTCGAAAATCCATTCTTCCCGCCGCAACCCGTCGTTGGTGAACGAGGTATTGATGGTCTGCGGTCCCCCCCAGGACTTGAGGACGTGATCTTTCGTCATGCCGACAATGACACGGTGCTGTTGGACATGCTGCTGAAAATCAGGGTCACGGAGCTGGGCAATCAGAGGCCAGATGACCGCCATTAGGGCGAACAGGCCAAGTCCGGCATAGATGATGATTCGCACGGGGCGGCGGCGGATAAACGACGGTTCCTCGGGTAACGAAGCGGCTGAGGGTGTCTGAGAATCGGTGGCCATGATCTTGGAGCGGAACCGATGGATGCTAACAATGGGTACACCGCAGAGTCAAGGAATGGGCGATTTTGAGAAATCAATTCCAATCTAACGGGGCCGCGCTATACTCAAGCCCATGCGGTATCGAGACTGGCGAAGGGGTATCCCCTTTTGTGCTGACATCGGCCTCATGACCGGCTGGTCCTGTGGCGCCGTCGAAGTGTGCGCGACGAAGGGGTACTCCTATATCGACGATGAAGAGGACCCGGTGTTGACCGATAGACCGGAAACGATCCTCGAATAGTACTGCGCCAAGGGTAAGACTCATGACCGATCCGATGCCGACAAAAAACCGGCATCGACTGTGACGACGGACAAGGAAAAGTTCGTGGAAAATGTCAGGGGAGAAAATGTCAGGGGATAGGGGGCGACGATTCCCGCCATGAAGGCGAACCGTAAAACCTTCGGTTCGTCCTAATTGGATAAGCTGAACACGGCTGGTATCGCGCCGGCGGTACTCTTGGGTGTTGTGTATTTCAGTAAGAACAGCCCGATGATCCGGCTGTTAGCTCTGGGGTTGCTCTTCGTGCTGGCGATTGGAATGCCAGCGCTCATCTATACGAGCGACGGCGGACCCATGGATATCATGAAACAGAAGATCTCTGCGGCCGGACACGCTCAACAAGATCGTCTTTAGCAAGTGCTGTAGTAAGTGGAGTACTGCCGACAGCAAAAACACAACGACGATTATTCTGCATATTGAGGGACCGGAATTGGCTTGATAGATGGGTCGGGAGCGGCCGCTTGTCTGCTGAACTCGGGGGAATAGGGGTTGATCATCGGTTCATGGGTGTGCCGCTGCCGGACCGTCACCACCCGCAGGCTCTGGGCGCCGATTTCAATCCGGTCGATCAGAGCATGAGGGGTGAGATGATCGGGAAGGCCGCGCATCGAAAACAATTGATAACTCAGCCGCCAGTCCAGCTGCTCCCTTCCTTGCTCTTTCACGATAAACCCGGCCTCTGGCGAAGAATCCCCTTTGAACAACAATACCCAGATGTTGGAGCGGAAGGCAGGGGCAGTCGAATTAACCGATGGGCGAAATTCTGGAATCAGCGACGGCAGCAAGGCCATCGGAACGGGCGGAGATAATTCGATATCGACGAGTCGGACAAACAAAAGCCGATGTTCGCTATCATCGGTGGGGTCGCCGACATAACTGAACGAATACCGGATCTCAGTCGCGTCACGTGTGAACGTATACACATCCTCGCCGTTCTCCGGCGACACCAGCTTGCTGAAATAGGTTGCCCAATCTGCAATCGGATAGTACGTGAACAGGCGCAACGCCGATTTCCGGTCCCGCACCGCCTGGGGTAGGCCGAGCTTCGTGTGCAATTCGGCTTGGGTTAGTCCAAGAAAGCCGTCCTCAAAGTAAGGGGCGGCGGCGCAGGGTTGCGGCGTGCCCAGCGAGAACGCCACCAGGAACCCCAACAGGAGCAACCAGCTCAGGCTATACTGCAGGTGTCGGCAGAGCAATAGGTTCCTCTCAGCGCGGGGACATCGTATCGGCAGGGTTGAAGATCTGTCAAGAAAGTGTTGAGCTTGCCGGTCCGGACCCCGTCCAGTATTATAGCCCTCTTACGAATGGCGAACGGGAGATTGGCGCTTGTGGATCAAACAAATACACCCATAATTGAATCGTTGCTCAAAGAACGCATCCTCATCCTTGACGGCGCCATGGGGACGATGATCCAGCAGCGCAAGCTGGACGAGGCCGCGTTTCGCGGCGAGCGATTCAAAGACTGGAAGAGGGACCTCAAGGGGCACAACGATCTCCTCAATATCACGCAACCGGCAATTATCGAAGATATTCATCGACAGTACTTGGAGGCCGGCGCCGATATCGTTGAAACCAACACCTTCAATTCACAGAAGATATCGCTGGCTGATTATGGAATGGACAAGCTCGGCTATGAACTTTCGAAAGCCGGAGCAGAGTGCGCGCGGCGCGCAGTTAGGCAGGTACAGACGGCACAGCCAGCGCGGCGCTGTTTCGTCGCCGGGGCAATCGGGCCGACGACGAAGACCTCATCGATTTCCACTGATGTCAACAAGCCGGCTGCGCGGGGCACGACCTATGAGGAGTTGGTCGAAGCCTACGGAGAACAAGTTCGCGGGTTGCTCGATGGTGGCGCCGATCTGCTGCTCGTCGAAACAATTTTTGACACGCTGAACGCAAAAGCGGCGTTTTTTGCCATTCAGCAGGCGTTTGCCTCCGGCTCACGGCGAGTGCCGATTATGGCCTCTGTCACCTTCATTCAAGCCGGGAGCAATCGCGGTGTGACAGGCCAGACGGTCGAAGGATTTTGGAATTCTATTTCCCATGTGCCGTTGCTCAGCGCGGGGTTGAATTGTGCACTAGGGCCGAAAGAGATGCGGCCGTTAATCGAGGAACTGTCGCAGATCGCGCCGATCTATCTGAGTGCCCATCCCAACGCCGGCTTGCCGAATCCACTTTTGCCGACTGGATTTCCTGAAACGCCGGAATCGCTTGCACCTCAACTGCGCGACTGGGCGCAGAATGGTTGGTTGAATATCGTCGGCGGCTGCTGCGGGACAACTCCGTCCCACATCAAGCTGATCGCAGAATCAGTTTGTGGTATATCGCCAAGACCGATCCCTTCCGTTGAGTCCCATACGCGATTGAGCGGTCTTGAGGCGATCACAATCCGTCCGGACTCGAATTTCGTGAACATCGGTGAGCGGACCAATGTCACTGGTTCACCGGCTTTTGCCAGACTGATCTTGGCTGGTGACTACGAAGCGGCTCTGTCCGTCGCGCGGCAACAAGTCGAGGGTGGCGCGCAGATCATCGACATCAACATGGACGAGGGCATGCTCGACTCTACGGCGGCGATGGAGACATTTCTTCGCTTGGTCGCGTCGGAGCCAGATATCTGCAAAGTGCCGATCATGGTGGATAGCTCCAAGTGGGAGGTGCTGGAAACAGGCCTGCGAAATATCCAAGGCAAGGCCATCGTCAATAGCATCAGTCTCAAGGAAGGAGCGGCCAAGTTTATCGAACAGGCTACGCTCATCCGCCGGTACGGAGCAGCCGTAGTTGTGATGGCGTTTGACGAACAGGGCCAAGCGGACACACTGGAGCGAAAGAAGGAGATCTGTGCCCGTTCTTATAAGATTCTCACCGAGCAGGTTGAATTTCCTCCGCAAGACATCATCTTCGATCCGAACGTGCTGACGGTGGCGACTGGCATTGAGGAGCACAACGGCTATGCGGTGAATTTCATCGAGGCGACGCGCTGGATTAAACAGAATCTTCCAGGGGCCAAGGTCAGTGGTGGCGTTAGCAATATTTCCTTTTCGTTCCGCGGCAACAATGTGGTGCGAGAGGCGATGCACGCAGTCTTCCTCTATCATGCGATCAAGGCCGGGCTGGACATGGGTATCGTAAATGCTGGCCAACTCACAGTTTACGATGAGATTCCTAAAGACATACTTGAGCTTATAGAGGATGTATTGCTGAACCGGCGTCCTGATGCAACTGAGCGGTTGGTGGCTTTTGCTGAGACAGTGAAGGCGAAAGGCAAGACCGCGGTCAAGGATGATGAATGGCGGAAAGGCACGGTCGAAGAGCGCCTGGCCCATGCGCTGGTAAAGGGGATTACAGACTACATCGATCAGGATACGGAGGAAGCGAGACAGCGCTATCCGAGACCGCTCGCGGTGATCGAAGGGCCGCTCATGGCCGGCATGAACGTCGTCGGCGACTTGTTCGGCTCTGGCAAGATGTTCTTGCCGCAAGTGGTCAAGAGTGCCCGTGTCATGAAGAAGGCGGTGGCGTATTTGATGCCCTTCATGGAAGAGGAAAAACAGCGCATCGGTAACTTCCAGGCTCAGGGGCGAGTGGTGCTGGCGACGGTAAAGGGCGATGTTCACGATATCGGGAAAAACATCGTTGGGGTGGTGCTCGGTTGCAACAACTATGAGGTGATTGATCTTGGCGTAATGGTTCCGTGCGAAAAGATTCTGAATGCAGCGAAGGATAAGAAGGCGGACATTATCGGTTTGAGCGGTCTCATCACGCCATCGCTTGACGAAATGGTGCATGTAGCCAAGGAAATGACCCGGGAAGGGTTTGATGTGCCGTTGCTCATCGGCGGGGCCACGACGAGCAAAGCCCACACAGCGGTGAAGATCGCCCCATCATATGGACCGGGTGTCGTGCATGTGCTGGATGCTTCTCGCGCAGTCGGCGTGGTTGGAAGCCTCGTAAGTCAGACGCAGAGGCCAAGCTTTGTTCGGCAGGTGCGCGAGGACTACGAGCGGATGAGACAAGCACATCACGATAAAAGTGCCAAGCCGGTATTGGCGATCGTTTTGGCGCGGGCCCATCACCTTGAGACTGACTGGGCGGTGCTCGATATTCCAACGCCGGCCTTTCTCGGGACTCGAGTCATCGGTGTACAGGCGCTGGTAGAGCTCATTCCGTTCATCGATTGGTCGCCGTTCTTTCACACGTGGGAACTGAGGGGGCGTTATCCGACGATCTTTGACGACGCGACGGTCGGCGCCAAGGCTAAGGAATTGTACGACGACGCGCGCCGGCTCTTGGACGAGATCGTCCAGAAGCAGTGGCTCACGGCCAAGGGTGCCTACGGCTTCTTTGCTGCCGCGTCGGCCGGCGATGATATCGAGCTGTACACGGATGCGTCGCGCAAGACCGTGCTCACGACGGTCCATCATCTTCGTCAGCAGTCTGAAAAACCTGAAGGGCAGCCGAATCTGTGTCTCGCCGATTACGTGGCCCCAAAACAGTCTAGGCGACAGGATTACCTCGGTGCCTTTGCCGTGACGGCCGGCATTGGACTGGATGAACTCTGTAAACGATTCGACCAGGACCACGACGACTATAATTCGATCATGGCCAAGGCGCTCGCCGATCGGTTGGCCGAAGCCTTCGCGGAATTTCTCCATGAGAGGGTGCGCGAGGAGTGGGGCTACGGTAAGGGCGAACGATTGACGAATGACGAGTTGATACGTGAACGATACCGCGGGATCCGTCCGGCACCGGGCTACCCGGCTTGCCCGGATCATACTGAGAAGCGGCTGTTGTTCGATCTCTTGTCGGCGGAGACCAACGCGGAGATTACGCTTACCGAGAGCTTCGCGATGTGGCCGGCTGCATCCGTGAGCGGATTCTATTTTGCCCATCCGGACGCCCGATACTTCGCCGTCGGCAAGATCGGTAGGGACCAGGTCGAGGACTATGCCAGACGAAAAGGAATGGATCTTCGGACCGTCGAACGCTGGCTCTCGCCGAATTTGAATTACGAACCTGCATAATGTTTATGTGCGACCGGCAGCTGACGGCGTTCTCAGCGACGGTGCTCGTGTTTGGTAAACGAGGACAGGCAAAGAAGTCTTGGCCCTTGCGCTGCAGCCGAGAGACCTCCGTCTCTAGTTTCGTCATGGGTTGCTACTGGCCCCCGTGTCACGCGTTGGCCAGGCCTAGTTTGAAACACCCAGTTCTCGAACGTCTTCTCCGACATCGCCAGTTATCTCACCGCTTCAGGCGTGATTAATTCCTGGTCCTGAACTAACTGCACAGCCTGATGTCGGAACTCCTTCGTATAGTTCTGTCGCGGAACTCGTTCGATCTCATTTCTTCAGACCTCTGATTGCAGGTTGCAGGCGTCCACTTTTTCAAGCGTACCTCAGCGTCAGCACAGATTGACCGGCCCGAGCAATTGGGGTGTAGGGTGACAGTTAGGCCGGACGGTAACCCAGGAGATCAGGGGCATGTCCAAGAAGCGGGTACCCCGCGCATCGACTGCAAATTCAATGGTATAGCCGAGCGAGATGAGAAGATACCCAAGGACGTGCCGGATCGATTCCTCGTCATCGACCACGCGAAGCGTGTGATTGTTCAGCAAGGTCTGGTGTTCCCTGGAATTCAGGAAAAACGTCAAGTCCGGCGGTCTGCTTCGTACTTCTTAGAGAGTGAGTCGCTCAAGCGAGCATCAGATAAATTGCCGAATTTGGTCAGATTCTTCTTTTTTTGTGCAGGGGTTACTCCCCAATCCAACCAGTAGTTTGCGCTTTCGTGACGCCTTCACTATAATCCGTCTCATTCCTTCCACACGTGGTAAAGGGGCATGGCAATGAGCGGGATCGCGGGGTTGGTGAGGTTTGACGGGCGGCGGAAAGATCAAATCCGTCCGGTGAAAGTGACCAGAAATTTTATCAAACACGCGGAAGGCGCGGTTCTGATCGAAATGGGCGATACCAAGGTCATTTGCACCGCTTCGATTGAAGAAAAAGTTCCGCCGTTTCTCAAGGGTAAAGGGACCGGATGGGTCACAGCAGAATATGCGATGTTGCCGCGTGCCACTCATGATCGGTCTCCCCGTGAGGCGGTGAAGGGAAAACAAGGGGGCAGAACCCTAGAAATTCAGCGACTGGTGGGACGCGCGTTGCGCTCCGTCACGGATTTGTCGCAATTGGGGGAGCGGTCGATCTGGATCGATTGCGATGTGATTCAGGCCGATGGAGGAACCAGGACGGCATCGATTACCGGAGCGTTCATCGCGCTCGCCGATGCCTCTCTGGCCTTGAAGAAGAAGGATATGATCAAACGCCTGCCGCTGACAGACTACCTGGCGGCGGTGAGTGTGGGGAAGGTGGGCGGCGAAGTGATGGTGGATTTGGCCTACACCGAGGATTCAATGGCCGAAGTGGACATGAATCTTGTAATGACGGGCTGTGGCCGATATGTCGAGGTTCAGGGGACGGCTGAACGTACGCCTTTTGCCAAGCAGGACATGGACGAATTTTTGGCGCTGGGCTGGCAAGCGATTCAGCGGCTTATCGCCATGCAGAAGGATTTAATCGGCGAGCTTAACTGACGTGCCGGCGCTGAAAGAAATTGTGCTGGCGACGCGCAATCGACACAAGGGAGCGGAGGTGGCCGCGCTCTTGGATGGATTGGGTGTCACAATCAGGACATTGGACGAATTTCCTCACGCGCCGGAGGTTGTCGAAGATGGGGCGACCTGCGAAGCTAACGCCGTGAAAAAGGCGAGGGAGATCGCTGCCGCGACCGGTCTCCCGGCTGTGGCGGACGACACGGGTTTGGAAGTCGATGCGTTGGAGGGGCGTCCGGGTATCTACGCCGCGCGGTATGCCGGTGAGCAGGCGACGTATGAGGATAATTGCCGGAAGCTGATTCAGGAGCTGTCCGGTGTACCGACTGGCAGGCGAACTGCCCGATTCCTCACGGTGGCGGCGTTCGCGTTCCCGTCCGATGGCGTACACGTCACAATCGGAGAATTATATGGCACCATCACGGACGCACCGGTTGGCTCGAAGGGCTTTGGATACGACCCGGTATTTTTCGTGACCGAATTTGGCAAGACACTGGCAGAATTGTCCTCCGAAGAAAAAAACCGGATCAGCCATCGGGCAAAAGCGTTTGGGAAGCTGCGAGAATTGCTTAGCACCATAATGGTGAATATGTAATGATGAATATTAAATTGTAATTGAAGGTATCTGAGAGTTCGTTCAGCATGCACCATTCAACATTCTTGAAGATGTCGGGGCGTAGCGCAGCCCGGTAGCGCGCCTGCTTTGGGAGCAGGATGTCGGAGGTTCAAATCCTCTCGCCCCGACCAAATGAATCAAAGAGGTAACTGTTTTCAGGTGGGTGAATTCGCGGCTGGGGTCACAGTCGGGGTCACAAAAGATTAGTGCTGAGAACGGGAACAGGCACCAGACTCACAGACTGGTGCAATAGGGGAGCAGCTCTCAGCGAGATCGACGGTGCAACGGCCTGAAGTCAGAAGAAAAAGTTTGGTGCCCCCGATACGAATTGAACGTACGACCCGCGGTTTAGGAATTTGATCTAGGTAGAAACACCAGGCCATAGCAGAACACACCATACAACGGCAGGCGCAAGCCTATCAAGGGGTTTGTGGCCTGCCGGTGTTTCTTGTGCCTTCCTGTGGTATCCCCTCACCGTGACTGTTTTCGGACTGGAACCGTGACCAAAACCGTGACCCCCGGGGGGCCTTTGCGGCAGGCGGGTACCGGTAAAAAGGGAACCCGACGAC
>VGXB01000013.1 GCA_016873515.1 Nitrospira sp. | reverse complement strand
AGTACAGAGTAGGTATTGAGGTGGACGGTCAATTCTTCGAACAGCTGCTGCGAAAACTTTTGAGCCACGAGGTTGGTTGTCCCATAGGTCCGGGAAGATGCGTCTGACAGATGCGGTTTCCGGATCCTCCGTGCCTTTTGCTGCCACGGTCGCGGCCATCATGTCCTGTGCGGTCTTGAGATTGGTCATGGAGCTACACTTACTGGGAGACCCGTGATTCGTCAGGAAAATCGCAGTTCTACACGACGATCGATCTGGCAAAGATGGATATTGCCGCAGGTCGATGGTACCGATACAATTCCAGTCGCGAAAGAGATTTCGAGGCGTTCCTGTACAGATGAGAAGACGCGGGGTATATTCGATGATCCGATCTGCGCTGATCATATGTTTCGGCGACAGTCTGACGGCGGGATTTCAGTCGCCGACTGTTGCGAATCCAACAGGACAGGAGACGCCGTATGGGCAGTACCTGCAAGACCTCCTTGGTGGATCAGCGCAGGTTCGTACCAGTGGCGTCTGCGGCGAACTGACCGGTGAGATGGTGCTGCGATTCTATCGCGATGTATTGGATCACAAGCCAGGGTATGTATCGATCTTGGGGGGGGCGAATGATCTTGGATGGAATGGAGCGCCTGAGGACGTCATGCGCAACCTGGTCAAGCTCTACGAGCAGACATTTGTAGGCGGTGGCATCCCAATTCCCGTGACCGTTCCCTCGCTCCGAATAGAAAACGGCCAAGAGAGCCGGGAAGAGCGTGAATGGGTGGCCGGGCATGTAACCCAGCGGGGACGGCTGAACCAGTTGATTCGTGAGTACGCAGAGGCGAAGCACCTGGCCTACATCGATCTGTTTCGTGCCACAGTCGATGCGGATACCAACCAACTGGCCGCGAGATATTCCAACGACGGACTGCATCTGACGACCGCCGGATATCGCCTGTTCGCGGAGGAGGCCGCCATGGTGCTGGCACCCTTGCTATCTCATGGTGGACGATCGTGAGGACCGGATTGCAAGCGATCACCGACCGACAGTTTGATCATATGGTCGAAGCGAGTTTGGTGCCCGTTCTTGTCGAATTCTGGAAGCCCGATTGTGGCCATTGCCAAGCATTAGCCATCGAACTCGAGCAGGTGCAGGAAGAGTTTGGTCTAAATCTACTCGTTCTCACGATGAATGTGGAGGAGAATCCACAAATCCCAGCGGAGCTGAGCATCACCTCGCTCCCCGCGCTCGCATTCTATCGAAATGGGCACTTTCAAACGTTCATTGGAGGGATAGGAAAACGGGACGACATCGTGAAACAGGTGAAACGTGAGCTAAGTCTAATGGTTGATGAGATTTCTGGCAGATGTTCCTAGCGAAAAGACTGGTCGTCCTGTGCCAACACGATCGGATGTCTACGTGGGACATCTGCAGTGAAAATCAAGTGGGCGGAAATGCGCAAGTGCTTTCTATGGTATTTGCCAGGTTCGGCCGTCATCTTGAATCAAACGATCCGCTTCGACCGGTCCCCAGGTACCAGCCTGGTATTCAGGGAGCCAGCGTTGCTCTAATTTCTCCCAGGCGTCGAGAATCGTGGTGATCCAAGCCCAAGATGCTTCCACGGCGTCGCGCCGCATGAATCGGGACGCATCCCCCGCCATGACGTCGAGCAAGAGGCGTTCATAGGCTTCCGGTGACGGGCGGCCGAAGACTTCTCCATACTTGAAGTTCATCTCGACCGGATGGGTTTGCCCTCTGGTGCCCGGTACACGGGAGACGATGCGAAGCGAAAGCCCTTCTTCCGGCTGAATTCTCAAGGTCAGCACGTTCGGGGCTTGCGGCATCTGTGAATTGGCATTGAAGAGGATCTGCGGAGTGTCTTTGAATTGCACCGCGACTTCACTGGCCCGCAGCGGGAGAGCTTTGCCCGTACGCAAATAAAACGGTACGCCGGACCAGCGCCAGTTCTCCACGAAGCATTTCAATGCGACATAGGTTTCAGTAGTCGAGTCGGGCTTGACCCCCTTCTCGCAGCGATAGCCCGGCATGGGTTTGCCGTGTGCGGTGCCTTTCGTGTATTGCGCCCGCACGGTGAACTGTTCCACGTCCTTTGCGGTAATGGGCCGCAGGCAACGGAGTACTTCCATTTTAGAGTTTCGCACGACGTCGGAGGCCAGTGAATAGGGCGGCTCCATGGCGACCAAGAAGAGCAGCTGCAGCATGTGATTCTGCACCATATCTCGCAAGGCGCCGGCCTCTTCATAGTAGGTAGCGCGAGTGCCGACCCCTTCCGTCTCGCTGACGGTGATCTGGACATGATCAATGTACTTGTGGTTCCAGATCGGCTCGAAAATGCTGTTGGCAAACCGCACGACCATCAGATTTTGGACGGTTTCCTTGCCCAGATAATGATCGATACGGAAGATTTGCGATTCATCGAAGACCCGTCCCGTGACCCTGTTGATCGCCTGCGCGGACGCGAGATCGCGGCCGATCGGCTTTTCGACAATGATGCGGGCATAGGGCGAACGGGTGGCAGGCACTCCGGCCAGCCCTGAACCGGCCAATCCGTCACAGACCGGGGTGAACGAGCTGGGCGGAATACTGAGATAGAAAATGCGGTTTCCCGGAAGTTGAAACGAGCGCTCGAGCTCTTCAGCGCGCGCTTTAAGCCTGGTATAGGTCTGGGGATCATTATTGTCGCCGGCCAAATAGAACACATGCCGGGCAAAGGAGTTCCACGGGTCCTCAACCAAGGCCTGCCGGGAATGCTTGACGACACCATCCCGCACGGAAGCACGGAATTCTTCGTCGCTCATGGCGGTACGGCCCAAGCCCAGCACGACGTAGTTGGAGGGCAACAATCCGTCAAGGAGCAGGTTGTATAAGGCCGGAATTAGGCGACGGCGAGCCAGGTCGCCCGATCCACCGAAAATGACAAAGATGCAGGGTTCGACGGGGGACAAGGTTTCCTGCGCGGGAGTGATATCGACGCGTTGACTCGTAGGGGCCATCGCTGCGTCCTAGTGAAGTTAATGAGTGACTACCGTCTGACGGAATGGCCGCCAAATGCGTTTCGCAACGCCGCCAGCATCTTCTCCGCAAATGACTCGTCTTGCCTCGATCGGAATCGAGTGAAGAGCGCCGTCGTGAGCATTGGTACGGGCACGTCTTTTTCGATCGCATCCGCGATCATCCAACGACCCTCACCGGAATCTTGCACGTACCCTTTCAATTTTTCTAGTTTTTGATCGTCTTTGAGTGTGCCGGCCGTCAGCTCGAGTAGCCACGAGCGGACGACGCTGCCGTGCATCCAGAGGTTGGCGATGCGCGCTAGGTCGAGTTTGTATTCGCTCTTCGACATCAATTCGAAACCTTCGGCATAGCTTTGCATCATGCTGTACTCGATCCCATTGTGGACCATCTTTACGTAGTGTCCGGCGCCGACAGCACCGACGTGGGCCCAGCCTTGTTCAGGCGCCAGGGTTTTAAACACCGGCTCCAGCCTTTTCACCGGCGCCTCGTCGCCCCCGATCATTAGGCAGTATCCGATTTTCAGACCCCAGATACCGCCACTTGTACCGACGTCCACATAGTAAAGGCCGGACTTCTTGAGCTCGGCGGCGCGCCGCACATCGTCGTGGAACCGGGTGTTTCCCCCGTCGATGATGGTGTCATCTGATTTGAGCAGGGCCGCGACCGCCTGGAAGGTTTCTTCTGTTGGGGCGCCGGACGGCACCATGATCCAGATCGCGCGAGGAGGACTGAGTTTGCCGACCAGATCGGTCAACGACGATGCGGTGATACAGCCGTGGTTCTCCGCTTGTTTGACAAGATCGGTCGAACGGTCGAAGACCACCACCCGGTGCTGGTCCCGACGCAGACGGGTGACCATGTTCATACCCATTTTGCCAAGCCCGATGAATCCCAGCTCCATAACAGCTCCTTGGTGCGTAGACCGATGTGATGGAGACATGTTGGCCGGTGATAGTCTGGGTCGGTCACATGTTCCGTGAATCGTATGCTTGGTCGAACTGGTTCCCCGTGTTATACACAGGCCGGACCGATCCAGCCTCCCTCAGTCAATGCGAGCAGGGTTTGGGATATCCTTGAAGAGGAGATTGGCAAATTGCCGGCCAAAGTTGAGCCGGTCGGTCAGGGTAATGGCATTGAGGTACTGACCAGCCAGGTCGGCAAGCGCCGGTTCACGAGAAAACATGAACCGGTGAACGTCTACCGGAGCCGTCAGCCAATAGCCTCTCAGCCTGAAGAACGCCAGGATGCAATCTTCATAGAACAGGGTCAGCACGTATTGGGCGGTACCTGGTTTTTCCGTGAGATCTTCTGCTTTGCCCAGCCAATGATAACAGGAGGCTTTCAGGCGAATTTGTTCGTTGATCGATGCTGGTTTGGGGCCTTGGCGAAAACGCTGGTTGGCCTTTTCGAGTAATTGCGCGGTAACCCCCTCATGGTCAAACAGGATACGTCCTTTGCGGAGGAGCGACGGGAGCTGGAGTGAATGGGCGAGCTCGTCTTCAACGGACCTGTAGCCATAGTAGCGGATGTCCAGGAGACGTTCGCCGACTCGAAGGATTTCATGGCCGTCGCTGTCACCTTTCACTAGAGCGATCAGGTCGATATCGCTGTGAGGCGTGATGGCGCGCCGTACGCTAGACCCAACAAGGATGACGCCGACCAAATCGCCGCCGCGCCGGCCCTTCATGTGCCGCAGGGCCACATCAAGACTGTCTTCGAAACCCGGGGGCGGAGGCGTTTCCGGCTGTTCCGGCGGTTCCGGTACGGTTACGAGTTCGGCGTTGAGTTCTTCACGCGTGGGCAGGCTGGCGGTCGAGTTTGAATCCATCACGAGACCTGGGTGTGTTGAATGAGGTCAGGAAGGCTGATGAGCCATTGGTCGAACGGCTGTTCCGCATCCACGACGATTTCGAGTTTGCCATTGGTCAATCGGCGAACCGCCCCGGGATTTTCCGAAGACAAGAGAATTTCCACCCACTCTCGATTCAGTCCGAGCGCATCGGTTACATCAAAAATCTTGCTGATGTGCTGAAACGTGATTACTTGTAGGGACATGCTGTTCACTTTCGATCGGTCACGGGCATTCTATGTGGGGTGGTCAGTGGTGTCAATGCGACACAGTGTGTGCAAGGGCACTATGAGATGAGCACACGAGTGAACACGCTGCCGGCTTTGTCGATCTGTTTCGCGGAGATATTGAGGTGAGTGACGGCTCGGTAACTTGACCCACCGATCGCGTTGACGAGCACGCCGTTTTGTTTCAACGTGGCGACGATTTCAGCAGGCGAACGTCGCTGGTCGTTGATCTGAAAGATCACGATATTGGTTTCGACATGTTGCGGCGTCACCAGGACCGACGGGATTTGCTGAAGTTGACGGGCCAGTTTCTTCGCGTGCGTGTGGTCTTCTGTCAGGCGTGTGATGTGATGTTCCAGCGCGTAGATGCCTGCGGCGGCGAGGATGCCCGCTTGCCGCATGGCGCCTCCGTACATGCGGCGGAAACGGCGAGCGCGATCAATGATTTGCTCATCGCTGGAAACGAGCAACGATCCCACCGGCGCGCCAAGGCCTTTGGAGAGGCACATGGACACGGTTTCAAAGTGTTGAGCATAGGCAGCGGGAGGCAGTGTCGTGGCGGCCACGGCATTCATCAGCCGGGCGCCGTCAAGATGCATCGGAATGCCGTGTTTGACGGCAACGGTCCGAATCTTTTCGATCGTTGACAGGGGATAGATGGTTCCGCCACCGGCGTTGTGCGTGTTTTCCAGGCAGATGAGCGCCGTGGGGACGCTATGGGGATCCTTGGGTCTGATCGCGGCCTTGACCTGCTCTGCGCTCATGATGCCACGCTCGCCCGGTACCCAATGGAGCTGTACACCCGCGAGCGCGCCGGCGGCGCCTTGCTCGTACCGGATGATGTGGCTGGTCCCTTCGATGATGACTTCCTGACCCGGCTGGGTCTGCGATCGGATGGCGAGCTGGTTTGCCATGGTGCCGGAGGGAACGAAGAGAGCAAAGCGCTTGCCAAGTAGGGATGCCACCATGTCTTGCAGCCGATTGACGGTAGGATCCTCCCCATACACGTCGTCGCCCACCGCGGCACTGGCCATGGCCTTTCTCATCCCATCGGTGGGCATGGTGACCGTATCGCTGCGAAGGTCGATCATGCGCGGATGTCCTTAAAAGCCTACGACTGGCCGAGTGCATTCTAGCAGATTATTTCCGTGGTAGGTGAATTCATACCTGGTACACTGCGAGTTCATGGCTGAACCAGATCACGCTGTCATTACCCGATGGGCCGTCTTACTGGGCGCCAAGCGGGAAGAAGTCGTCCCTTTGGTCTGGGCTTTCGCCTATTTCTTCTGTCTCCTCTGCGGCTACTCCATTCTCCGTCCGGTACGGGACGAAATGGCCATTGAAAGTGGTATTCAGAATCTTCCGTGGATGATGACGGGGACCTTTCTGACCATGTTGGCGGCAACCCCGCTTTTTGGATGGGTGTCCGCGCGCTGTTCACGCTATCGACTGTTGCTGACAGTCTATGCCTTCTTCATTACCAATCTGCTGGCGTTCTATGCCTTGATGACCAGTCATGTCTCTCCCGAATGGATCGCCCGTGGTTTTTTTGTGTGGCTTTCGGTTTTCAATCTGTTCGTAGTCTCCGTGTTTTGGAGTTTCATGGACGATCTATTTTTGCCGGAGCAGGGGGCACGGTTGTTCGGGATCATTGCCGCGGGAGGGAGCAGCGGCGCGTTGCTCGGTCCTCTCCTCACCACAGGATTGACGTTCGTGTTCTCGGTCCCGGTGCTGATGCTGGCCTCGGCGGTCTTCCTTGTGCTGTGCCTGGGCTGCATCACCCGGCTTGAGCGATGGGGCGGAGAACGGTCTGCGCATCATCAACCGCATCCAGGCGATCCCCTCAAGGGAAGCTTTCTGGCGGGAGTGCGGCTGACCTGCGCATCGCCCTATTTACTGGGGATCTGCGGGTACCTGGCGCTGCTCACCATGACAGCCACGTTCCTTTACCTTGAGCAGACCCGTCTGGTCTCGGAATATCTCGATCAACCGGAAGCACGCACCCGTTTCTTTTCTACGCTCGATTTTGTAACTGGTTCGTTGACCTGGGTGACTCAGCTCTTCATGACGAATCGGGTCATTCGCAAGCTTGGTCTGGTGGCAGGTCTCGTGTTTCTTCCAGCAATCAGTGTAGTGGGATTTCTGGGTATCGCCATCTGGCCGACACTGGCCGTCTATGTTGTCTTTTCGGTTCTGCGCAGGGTGGGGGAGTATGCCCTGTCCAAACCATCGCGCGAAGTGCTGTTTACCGTCCTTACTCGCGAAGAGAAGTACAAGGCGAAGAATTTTATTGATACAGCCGTCTCACGTGGTGGCGACGCATCAACAGCCTGGTTGATCACCGGCGTGAAAGCGCTGGGGGCGACGACGGCACACATCGCCTGGGCCTTGGTACCGTTGATGCTCCTTTGGGCCTGGCTGGCTGATTTGCTGGCTAGGCAAAAGGAGCAAATGGTGCCGAATAGGGGGCCCAGTCACAACTAGAAACAGTAGTCAGATGCATGCGCACTAGCCTGTTACCCGTGCGAGTGTGTTCTCATCGGTGTGGTGAAATAGATCAGGCTTTCCCGGCATGCGGAGTTGGGTGTCCTCTTTGTAGTGAAAGCGGTTCTGATCAAGGACGGTTACGGTCAACTCGTAACCGGACGGTCTTAAACTCTTTGTCGAGAAACCGGTTCGAGCAAATCCCATAGGTCTTTGACCCCGCCTTCGCCAGCAGGGTAAAGCTTGTAGCCGTCGGTTCTGCCGTGTCGCCGGCAATCAATGCCACTCCGCGCGGCACGATGAGGCAGTGCAATACTTGACGCTCTCCCGGACCCCAGAGCCAGTAGCCCACTTCTTCATGGAAGAGATCGGTTTCCCCGATTCGCCGCGCCACCGTCATGTAGCGCAAGCCATGCAAGACCTGTTCGTGATTGTGCACGGGGCTGATTGGCGCAAAGGTAATCCGCTCGCGAAACGCGCTTTGCTCCGTTCCCCGATGGTCTGACGGCGCGACATCTGCCCCCTTATCTCCCTCCCATATGTCAGCCAGCGTTGCCAACGGACCGAGTTGCTTGATCTGTTCAGAATTCATAGAGCTTCCGGGCGTTCTTGCATCGTGTAAGTCTGTCGGTTCAGGACTGGGTACAGGGTAAAGATCGGTGTGTTGAAGGGAATAGTGGCGCTTTCGATGCCGGGCAGCAGGCCCAGATGCAGATTGATGAAATTGTAGCTCAAGCCTTCTTGCCAGGGTTGGCGGGAAGATTCGGCGTAGGCTTCGACTCGGTCAGAGGCATAGGTGCGAGTCATGAGTCCTGTGGCGCCACGAAGCCCGTACTCCTCAAGATCCGGCGCGCCCTGGATTAGCAACGAGATGATCGAGGCATCGAACCAAATCTTGAATTTGCAACTTATTTGGATGAAGGGCCCTAGCGATCCGACTGTCTTCAACACGGCCAGGGGATAGGCCAAGTTGTCTGGCACGTCCGGTTCGCGGTCCGGCGGGAGGAATCGAAAATCCGGCTCTTTGACGGCGGATACGGAGACGAACAGGAGATGCGGGTCGTCCAAAGCAACATCGAGCATTTGTCCGTCATGATAGCCACAGAGTTTGCCCATGTCGTAGCGCAGCGGATAGGAATAGCCGAGTTTGGCGTAGAAGATCCTCACACCGCCGTCAAGCGGACCATCCGGCTTGCAGCTGATCTTCAAATCGAATGGCAGCAGCAGATGAAACCCATGTGCTCGCGCCGCCATGAATGGGGCACAGGCACCGGGGTATTCATTTTGGACGGTTGGATTGTCGGGGGCAAACCGTCCATGCGTACCGCCGAAGTGCTGCGCCGTCTTGGTTTCCGTGGAGACTCGATACTTGGTTTGATAATAGTCTCTGGCACATTTCTGGGCCAGGTCAAGAAAATATTCTGGGGCGTCCGTTTCCACGAACAGGCGCTGGCCTGCCAAAGATGGGGGACGTGCGACTTTCATCGCCTGCGTGTAAATCTCAAGCTCCGCTTCGGTTTTTTGTATAGTTTGGTGGAGATGCCGAGTTAACTCGTGGTCCTGGAACGTCGTGCGAGGGAGGATATCGCGGGCTTTCTGCAAACACTCAAGTTTGGCGGCGTAGCGTTTCGGTTCAGCTGTAAAGGCGTTCGCCGTGGCCATATAGAGATTGAACTGCTCCTCCGCCGTCAGGCCTAGCCGGTCAAAGCCCGGTTCGCGGAGAAACGCCAACGCGAGGGGGCCGAAAGCTTCTTCGCGTCGGATGCAGAGGGTCATCAAATAGTTGTATTGCGCGCGTGCGTCGTCTTGTGTCACGGGCAAACATTCTAGCTCGCATGATTCCTGAGTTTCTACTGTAACTGCGGGTTGCCGGCGAGATTGTACAGTGAGTATTCACCAGTCTCGGCGCCTTTACTGCCGAAAAAATCTCGTGGTATAGTCCGGCCCTGCGTTGTTTGTGAAGCCCGCGTCGCCAGTCATGTGCCTCTTGAAGAGACACGCGTCACGTTTTACGCAACACGGGGGTGAGGGATGCCGGACGTTCCGGTGAAATTGTATCTCGATAAGCTGTTGAAAGATTCTCGGGCCGTTGCACGGAAGCTGGCCTTGCTCTCCGGACCGGATAAAGACAAAGCCTTGCGGGCGATGGCGGATCAGCTGGAGGCCGATGGCGGCGCCATTCTGGCGGCCAATGGGAAAGACGTCGATACAGTCGGAAAGTCCTTTGAAGGCAATGTCAAGAAGGACCGGATGAAAGCCGTCGTCGCGCGTGTGCGAATGACGGCCGACTCCATTAAGGAAATGGCTGAGCGGCTTCGGATGATTGCCGATTTGCCCGATCCGGTCGGCGCCGTGACTGCCAGATGGGAACGGCCGGATGGATTTCAGGTGGAACGGGTGCGGGTACCTATCGGAGTGATCGGAGTCATTTCTGAGTTGATTCCTCTGGTGACCGTGGAATCAATTGCGCTCTGCGTGAAGTCGGGCAACCTCTGTGTTTTTCGTGGCGCGTCTGAATGGAGCGTGACGCACCAGGCGATTGAACGATCTCTGCGGGAAGCCGTGGAAAAGTGCGGCGTATCGGCCGGCACCTGGATTGTGATCGATCGCCCGGAGAAAGAGTTCGCGCTTGAGTTGATACGATCGGGGAAGATTCTGGATGCAATCATCCCACGAGGTGGGGTTGGCCTTCGTAAGGCAGTCATGGAACAGGCCAAGATGCCGGTGTTGTGCCATGACGGTGGGCTCACCCAATTGTACGTCGATGACGATACGGATATCCCCCTGGCCCAAAACGTCGTGATCAATTCCAAAGTGCAAGCGCCGGGAGCAGCCAACTCGCTCGACACCTTGCTCGTGCAACAGGTCATTGGGCGGCAGTTCTTACCTCCATTGATCAACCGGCTGCTGGACCAATTCAAGATTGAAGTGCGCGGGTGTCCCAAGACGATCGCGCTGATGGGGCAGATGGCCATGACGGGCCATACCGCGATCGTGCCGGCAACGGAAACCGATTGGCGCACGCAGTTCCAAGGGCCTGTTTTGGCTGTGAAAATGGTGGAAGGGCTGGACGAAGCACTGGTCCACATCGCGGAGTACGGGCCATGCCTGACTGCCGTCATCATGACGACTCGGTATAAATCGGCGATGCGCTTCACACGCGAGGTCGATGCCGGGGCGGTCTTCGTGAACGCGTCGTCGAGGCTCAATGCGGGAGACAGCTACGGTATGGGGGCCGATATCGGCCTCAGCGGATCACGCCTGCATGCGAGGGGGCCGATTGGCTTGGACCAATTGACGTGCGAGAAGTACGTCGGGTTCGGGTTGGGACAGTTACGATTGCCGCACCCGGTGCCGGAAACCTACTTTGATGCCATCATGCTAAAGAGACCGTGATCACCTGCTAAAAACGCTCCCCCGCTTCGTTCTCAGTTGCCCGAACTACTCAACGTACCCTCGCCGCGTACGCCTCGTGGTTCTCGCACCCTGCGGCCTTGCCGGAAAACGTTTTGAGCAGGCGTGATGAGATGGCAATAATGCCTCACCACTCACCGCAACAATCGCTACACGAGCATTTGGCCTGGTGGGGACTCAGACGATTTACCACCGACCGCGAGTATTTCGCCTGGCAAAAGCGGCAGCTGTCCCGCGCGGATCTGAATCAGCTCCTTGCGCAAGTCGAACGAAAACGAAACGGCGATCGCCGCGAAGACGTATCATTCTACGACCTGGCCGCCCAACCGTCGGTGCTCCCCATTCTACACAGCCAGCGATATGACTACTACGACACGGTTGGATTGCGGGTGCTGGCTTGTGTTGGTAGTGCCACGCGCGTCCTTGATTTCGGCTGCGGAGTCGGCATTCTTACGACGTTCTATGCCCGCGAGTTCCCTGATCGGGAATTTGTCGGTCTCGATCGTTCGGCGGCCTCCATTACTGCCGCGCAGCAGAAAGCGAGAGAGTTAGGATTGCCCAACGTCCGTTTCGATTGTGTGGATGCAGAGACCGAGCAGTTGTCAGGCCAATACGATCTGATCGTCGCCACTCATGCGCTGGTGCAGGCCGAACACGATCCGGGCATCCCAAGCGACAGCTGGAGAACTTTCATGCGGACTCGGGATGTCGGCTGGCAAACATTATTTGAGCAACGCACGGGACTGGGCATGAAGCTGAATCAACTTCGCGCGGTGCTCGGTCCGAACAGTCGCATGATTGTCTGCGAGAAAACGAGGCAGTTGGCCAGACGGGTGCCCTTTCAACGGGCGTTGGCGGAGAGAGGTTTGAAGTTGAGTCAACCGTCTGAATTGATCCGTTATCAGTCGGGTGAAGAAGTGACGGACGATGGACCTTTATATCATCTACAGGAGGAGTGTGCAGCTGTGTTGGATTGGGACGAAACAACAGAGCCAGACGACAGTATGCCACTCAACTTTTCCGATCTGTCACGGCAGCCTCGCGGTGCTGATTCTCCGTTATACGAAAATCATGGGCCCTCTGCACAAGCAGCGTGGGAACGTCTCAATAATCGTTGTGTCATTCAAGAAACGACTCGTCAGGAGTCGGAGGGGCGTCAACTACATGTCGAGCTTGGCACAGTGGACGAATTCGTGTACCTCTACTGTGCCAATACGTTTGACCAACGGCAATTGGCCATTGTTGAGCAGCCTCGTGCAGCTTTGCTCGAATCCTATTATCAGGAAATCGTTGAAAGTGTAGCCTAAGTGTTTTTGAATTGGAAGGTTTGGGTTATGCAGGTCTGCATTGAAGATACGAACGTAGTTCCCCGTTGACGGCAATCGTTCACTTGCGTCTTGTTTGTCTCCAGGAAATCTTCCCTGTATATCAGCGTGGTATGTCGTTGGTGGAAAGCCGCGAGAGTTTGTGCTATGCAGTCTACCTCATTCCCGTAGGGTGAAGAAGTGTTGGGCGAATGATGAAATATGCATCACGCGACACGTCTCACGCATGAACTACTGTAGCCAGTGCGGTGCTCCACTCATTCAAAAGATCCCACCGGGGGACAATCTGCTTCGTCATGTGTGCGGGCAGTGCGAGGCGATTCATTATCATAATCCCAAGATCGTCGCGGGCTGCATTCCGGAATGGGCGGGACAAATTCTTTTGTGCCGCCGTGCCATCGAGCCGCGGCGTGGGCTCTGGACCATTCCGGCCGGTTTCATGGAACTCGGTGAGAGCACCGAGGAGGCGGCGATCCGTGAGACGAAGGAAGAGGCTCAGGCAGACGTAGAGATTACGGCGCTCCATGCCGTCCTCAGTCTGCCTCATATCGGACAGGTATATCTTGTCTTCCGCGGACGGATGCGTTCGCCGACGTATGAGGCAGGAACGGAAAGCTTGGAGGTGGGGTTGTTTTCTTTTTCCTCGATTCCTTGGGAGCAGATTGCGTTTCCGGTCGTGCGCGAAGCCCTCAGGCGGTACGTCATCGATGTGACGACCGGCCGATCCCAATTGCATCTCGCCACCCTCTCAGATCGTCTTTAAGGCTAGGTTCCATTAATACTCGATATCGGGAGAAGGCATTGTGCACAGAGGGCCAGATCTCTGTGTGTGCAGCTACCGACTAGGATGTATTGGGTAAGGAGTTGAGTTCAGGAAGGGGTCGAGATTTTTCTGGTGGGTGAGGCAAATTCTTTGACCATTCGATTGAGCCGGTTCTGTTCCGAGGGGGCGAGAGCCAGAAACTCGAATCCGATGCCATGGGTGCCCGTCCATCGGACCGTCGCGTTGTTGATCGTGATCGGTGTGGATTCGTCGGATGGGTGGATCAGCAATTCGAGTTGCATGCCGGTAAAGGGTTGGATCACGTTCTCGATCCGACAACCCTTCTGTGAGAGATCCTTCACCGATCTCGTGTATCACAATTTATCTCTCTGGATGAGGGGGCTTGGAATCGTAACGGGGAATCGCAGGTACTTACGGACAACCATGTCGCATCCTCGGTGTCGGTCGCCAATCACGCTGGGCGAAACTCATTCCCATAGCACTACCTTCAGCAGGGCTAGCTCGGAGCCTGGGTCTTCACCGCAGGCTATTGGCCTGGGGGAATCTTGTTAACGAATTCAACAAATATAGATCGCGCGTTTGCTTTTGGAAAAGCGGGTCCCCTACAATGCCGGCGGTTGTGAATGGTGAAGCTATGGCCAGTTCCGCCCTTCCGCAGAAGCCTCGTCTCAAGAAACGTGCCCGTCGATCGGTTTTGCTCGATGAGTCTGCGAAACGCCGGTTTCAACAGCGGCTCTTGAAGTGGTACCGGGAACATGGCCGCGATCTGCCCTGGCGAAAGACGTCGGACCCGTATCACATCCTCGTATCCGAGGTGATGCTGCAACAAACCCAGGTGGATCGGGTTATCCCCAAGTACCACGAATTTTTGGAGCGGTATCCCAGTTTCGAGGAGTTGGCTGAGGCCCCGGTGGCCGATGTCAAGAAGACCTGGTACCCCCTGGGATACAATATCAGGCCGGAGCGGCTGCACAGCATCGCCTGCGAAACCGTCGAGCGCTACGGGGGACAGTTGCCCAACGAAGCGGAGGAGCTGTTGTCGTTCAAAGGTATCGGCCGGTATACCGCCGGCGCGATCCGTTCCTTCGCCTTCAATGAGGATGCCCCGATTTTGGACACCAACGTGATTCGGGTGTTGTATCGGGTCTTCGTGGCTAAGGGTGATCCCAAGACACAGAAGGCTATATTGTGGGAGATGTCCAAAGCGATGATCCCCCGCGGGAAAGGATACGACTTTAATCAAGCGATCATGGATTTCGGGGCGATGGTGTGCATGGCACGCAATCCCTATTGCCGTTTCTGTCCGATGAAATCGTTCTGCAAGACGTATCCATTTAGTCCGCCCCCTCGCAGGTAGTCGAGTGCGCCTATGAACGTCATTGAAGTGGCGGCGGGGCTCATTTGGCAGGACGGGCGGTACTTGATCACCCGCCGGAAGCCGGGCGTTCATCTGGCGGGGTTTTGGGAATTCCCTGGAGGGAAGCGGGAGACGGACGAGTCTTTGGTGGAATGTCTGCAGCGGGAGTTGTTTGAAGAACTGGGTGTCAGAGTCGATCTGCCGATCCCCTATCGGATTGTCCGGCATGACTATCCTGAAAAGACGGTGGAACTGCATTTTTTCCGTTGTGCGATTGAAGAGGGGGAGCCGGTGCCTGTCGAGTGTGCGGAAATTCGATGGGTGTTACCAGGGGAATTGACGCAGTTCACGTTTCCACCGGCGGACCACGTTATCATTGAAGCCTTGCAGCGTGACGCAGTTCGGGAAGGAGCTTAGCGGTGAAGGTTGTACTGGATATTGAGACCGTCCAAGCCTCCCGTGAAGAGTGGGCCCGATTGGCTGGTAAGATTTCATCGGATGATGACTCTACCGGGTTCGGCGAAGGCGGCGATCTCTTCACGGCAGGGGCGGCTGAAGAGCGGCGGCGCGCGGAGGATGAGTTGTACGCCAAGTCGGTGTTCGACGGCACCTTCAGCCGCATTGTGTGCATCGGGTTGCTGGAGTTTTCCGATCAGATGGAGGCCCGGAGTGCCGTTGCATGGTACGGCGGAAACGAGCGTGAACTGCTTCGCCGGTTTTGGGCACGCCTCGCCCAGGATCGGGCGACGCTGTTCATCACACACAATGGGTTGGGATTCGATCTTCCCTTTCTCAAGAAACGGTCGATCATCCACCAAGTAAAGCCGAGCCTGGATATCAATTTGGCGAAGTTCAGGACCGAGCCGGTCTACGACACGATGGCGGTGTGGAGCAATTGGGATACGCGGGGATGGGTAAAACTGGACGTGCTGGCCCGGGCGTTACAGGTCGAAACAAAGTCCGGCAGTGGCGAACAGGTGGCTGAAATGTGGGAGAAGGGGCAAGGGCTCGAACTTGCTCGCTATTGCCTGCAAGATACGTATGTCACGTATGCTTGCTATTGCCGCATGAATTTCCGGCAGCCCCTGTCCCGTGAAGTCGTGTTGTTACAACCTGAGCTGGTCGATGTCGGCTAAACGATCGGCTAGTTAGCGTGCTGGATAGGCCTCGGCTGCTTTTCGCTTCGGTGCCGAACGTTTGGACACGGTGCTGCTTTTGTCCTTCGTCGAGCGTTCCCGAAGCTCTTGCTTCATCCATTCGACTTCTTCCTTCAGCATCGTGATCTCGGACTCCTTCATCCGGTTGGCTTCGCGGACTTCTCGAAGTTCGTCCAGCTTCTTGGACGGGAGTTTGCTATTCGCCGTGTCGATATCCTCAGACTGGCCGGATGCGAATGACGCAGCATTGGCTTCAATCGTTTGAGTGGCTACGGAGACATCCTTCTGTGCGGGCATTGTTTTCGCGACTGGAACGGGCGACATCGCCGAAGATGACAGAGGTTTCGAATCAGCCGCAATCGCTATGGTCCCAAGCAAGGAGGCTTTAGCGAGTACCTGGCGGTCAATCACTATGGCGAGGGTGTGAGGAGTCCAATCTGAGGCGTAGACTGGCGATCGTGCAATGCGGGCGATCCCGCTGGGCGTGAACCCCGAGACTCTTCGGTTCTTGGTCGGAGTGATGGTGAGATGGAGCGAGCCTCTGGACACATAGAGGGTGCCCGCTGCGAGTTCAGCGCCTAACCCTGTCGATAGAGACACCATGAAACCGACAATCTGCTCCGGTTTCACTTGCGATAAGCTTTGAACTAGCAGGGGAGCAAGAAACTCGGCGTCTTCATCGCTGCATACTCTCATCGGCGTGCTGCCGCTGGCGGGCATTTTCGTGGACGATTTGATGGCATCATCGGCGACCATGCCTTTGACTACGCTGAGCAAGGTCGCTTGGTCGATCACAGCCGGATGGTTCGCTCCAAACGACCGATCGGCGACATCCTTGATATACACCGATCCTCTGGCGCTTTTGTGGACGTTCGACCCTCCATACAGAGTCGAATATCCTGTTGCCAGAAGGCTGAGGGAAACCACTGCGCCAGCGTAGCGGATCGTCTGAGCGTGAAAGAAAGTATGCATGATGGTTTTCCTCATCCGTGTCACCACGGTATCAAGATAGTCGTTGGGCAGAAAATGATTATTGAAATGATGCAGTCCCGAGTCGAGCTGATAGCTGCGCCAGCTGCGATCTGCCAGATCCTCAGTCCCATTAGCACGATACCCATGGCGAGCCAGCCAACGACGCCGACGGAAATAATCGTTTCAAGCGTAACGCGAGATTCTGACACAGGGTGTTTTGTATCAGGGTTGAGGGGCTTCATAGCGTGCGAACACTCCTTCAATGGTTGTTGAACATGTACGTACTGAATGTGTGGACTATTTCCCAGCAAGGACCGTGCCTTCAGGTGGTTCCACGTGATTGTGCTGCCAAGAAGGGGAACATTCGATATCAAAGCGTTACAACTTTGTGGAACCCTGATTTCTAGGTCGCTGGTATGCTTGCGGAAAATAATCGGCGGTACACGTGAAATCAGATTGTTAGGGGTGAGGTGTTGTTCGCGTAGGCGATCAATCGCATCAGCCGGCGGATGCCCTAAGGCAATGGTCGGATCTCACATCTGGGAAGTCAGACTATTGAGGTCGGCGAGACGCTTTATTTGAAGAGAGCGAAAAAATGTTCACTCTGGGCAGATGAGCGTGCAGAAATGTTTTGTGAAAGTGGTGAGGCCTGGTCTGATGACCGTGTGAGAGTCATTCCCCGTAGAGGGTTGCGGAGGAAGCCTCGAAGATGTGCTTTCTCACCACGGTGCCGGGTTCGAACGGACTCGTTCCCTTATCCCAAACCACGGTGATATTCCCATCTGTTTTCCCCATTCCTTGGGTCGATGAGCGGGTGGCATCGCCTTCGACCAAGATCTGCACATCCTGGCCGATATAGCGCCGATTGCGTTCCAACGTGATACAGCGCTGGATTTCCACTAATGCCGAAACGCGGGCTCCCTTGACGGAATCCGGGACATCGTCGGTAAACTTTCTTGCGGCGATCGTGTTTTTCCGTTCCGAATATTTAAAAATGTAGGCTGAGTCGAATCGCACTTGTTCCACGATGCGGCGCGTATCGTGAAACTCTTCGTCGGACTCTGAGCAGAATCCACAGATGATATCCGTCGTGAGCACGATGTCGGGAATGGCTGTTCTGATCCGCTCCACCAGGGCCAGATAGTCGTATGCCGTATAAGTGCGTTCCATCAGACCGAGGATTCGGTCGCTTCCCGCCTGAAGCGGCAGATGAATGTGTTTGCAGATCTGTGGATGGGCCGCGATGACATCGATTAACGCCAGCGAGAAGTCCTTGGGGTGGGGTGAGGTAAATCGGACGCGATCAATGCCGGGCGTATCCGCGACGGCCTTGATCAATTTGGCAAAATCCCAGTCATCATGCCGGTAAGAATTGACGTTTTGGCCTAACAGAGTGATTTGCTTGAACCCGTGGGCTGCAGCATCGCGCGCTTCAGCCAGCACGGCTTCTGAGGCACGGGATCGTTCCCGTCCACGGGTATAGGGGACGACACAGAACGAACAGAAATTATCACAGCCCCGCATGATGGTGATCCAGGCATTCACCCCGTTGTTCCGGTCTGGCAGCACGCCTTCGTAGGTTTCATATTCCGACAGGTCGAGCGCAAACCCTTTCTGGGCAAACCCCTGTTCCTGGGTGTCGAGTGCACGGGAGACCAGCATCGGCAGTTGCCGGTACGCGTCCGGCCCGGCAAGGATATCGACGAGTGGTTCTTTGTCGGCCAGCTCGTTCTTGAGATTTTGAGCCATACAGCCCAGCACGCCAATGACTAATGGACGCTGGTTCTTGAGCTCTTTCAGCTCGGATAGATGTCCATATATTTTGTTGTGGGCGTTTTCTCGAATGGCACAAGTGTTAATCAGCACCACGTCAGCCCGCTCACGATCCGGGGTGAAGGTGAAGCCCTCTTGCTTCAGCATCGACCGGACCAGCTCGCTGTCGGATTCGTTCATCTGACAACCAAACGTTTCAATATGAACTTGAGGAGGGGATTTGTGCGTCATAGCTGGATCACGGAGAGTATTGTGGGTTTCTCACCCGCAGCATGACCGATGGCCCAGCGTTCGGTGGCTGCGGTAATGGTGATTGGTTTGATCTGGTTCCGGAGTTCGGCAGAACCGGCAACCGCAACCTTGGTGAAGTTCGAGGTGGTGCCGTGGCGAAAGCCGTCCTCAGTATCTGCTTCAAAGAGAACGGAGAGAGTGGTTCCGATTGACTTCTGATGGAATGCGAGCCGCTTAGTATGGCTGAGATTCTGGAGAAGCGTGGTTCGCTTTCTGATGGTCGCGGGAGCCGTTGCTTGCTTCAAGCGCAATGCTGCGGTGCCCGGCCTTGGTGAATAGGGAAACACATGCAGGTAGGAAAAGGGTAGATCGGCAGCGATCGCGAGGGTATTACGGAAGGCGGCCTCGGTCTCGCCGGGAAATCCCGTCATTAGGTCGGTTCCCAACCCCAAGTGAGGAATTTTTGCGGTGGCTTGCTCGATCAATCCGACATAGGCTTTGACGGTATGGCGCCGGTTCATGGCCTCTAAGATCTGATCGTCTCCGCTCTGTAACGGGATATGAAGGAAGGGGCAAAACTTCGTCGAACCGGCCAGGATGTCCAGGAGTTCGTCACCGACGGTCGTTGGTTCGATCGACGAGATACGGATGCGTTCAAGCCCCTGGACCTGATCAAGTTGCCGAAGTAATGAGCAAAAATCATGATTGTTATGGCGATACTGGCCGATATTGACTCCCGTCAGCACGACCTCATGGTATCCACGTGCGGCCAAGTCAGCCGCTTCGCACAGGATATCCTCCAGCCGCCTGCTCCTCTCATGCCCTCGTGAGAATGGAATGATGCAGAAACTGCACATGGCGCTACAGCCGTCCTGAATTTTTAGTGGTGCCCTGGTGGAATCCGGTTCCCCAAAGTAGGGTAGGTCAAAGTCGTCCCGCGACATCGTTCTGATATGGCGTATCTCCGGGACTGCACGTTTTTGTAAGGCATGGGAAGGAGGCAAGTAGGACGGTAGCTCGAGCTTGTATTGGTGGCCGACAATGAGGTCGATGCCTTCCTGGCGCTTGAGTCCGTCCAGCCCGGCTTGGGCGTAACAGCCGGTCACGGCGACGAATGCATGGGGAGAATGTTTGAGGGTTTTTCGGATCACGTACCGTGATGTGCGTTCAGCTTCTTCCGTTACCGCACAGGTATTCAGTACCAGCACGTCCGTCGGCCGGCCGAATTCAACCAGTTCGAACCCCCTACGGCGGAGTCCTTCCCCCAGTACAATCGTTTCAGCGTGGTTCAACCGGCAGCCCAGCGTATGAATTGACGCGCGTGCCTGTGTCATGTCGTGCATTATAGGGACGTTGCAGCGGTTCCGGCAAGACTGCGCCTGCAGAGCAGTCATTGCTCAGATTGTTCTTTGATCGGAAAAATTCTGCGTGCTAGGATGCCCGTCATCTTAATAATCCCATTTATGCCTGTGAGTGTGATATGGCGCATCGGCTGGTGCTTGTGTGTATGCTCATGATGGCGCTGGGTAGCTCGTTCCCGATGGGAGAGGCCAAAGATCTTCTTCCTGCCGAACCGGACGTCAGTACCCGTCTCGATGAGCTCTATGACCATGAGGCTCGGCTCTTTATCACTCTATATTCGCTGGCGGGGAACGGCCAAATTGATTATGTGACGGGTCGCTTAGTTAGGGAACATGCCCACAGTGCATACGGAAATCCCGTGTATCAGACTGAGGTCCAGCCGCTGTTTTATTGGTGGAACCACACGATGTGGAATGATCCGGAACAGGATGGAGTAAACGGCAATGAACGAGTCTATCAAGAGCATACTGATTTTGACATCTCACGCTACAAACCGTGTCTGTTCAATGGCCAATCTTGTTAGCTGCTGCGCTGGTCGGTGAAAGTGTCTCCCACAAGCCTTTGAAATTCTTTTGAGAAAGTACTGGGCTCTAGTGATATTCTGCGTTCCACCTAGGGGGTGAAGCCGTTTTGAAGCCTGGGTTTCATCAATACTTTCCGATGTGAGCGATTCACGTGAATGAACAAATGATAGGCCTGGCTGCAGTGATGAATCGGCGGCTCGGCGTGATGCTGCCTTTGGGCTTTGTATCAGGTCTGCCCTTAGCCCTGACCGCCAGTACGTTGCAAGCGTGGTTGACGGTAGAAGGAGTCGATCTGAAGACGATCGGCATCTTCACTCTGGTCGGCCTGCCGTATACGTTGAAATTCCTCTGGGCACCGTTCATGGACCGAATCATGCCGCCCTGGCTTGGGCGGCGGCGCGGCTGGATGTTGTTAACCCAATTGTGCGTTGCCCTCGGCTTGGCGCTCATGGCGATGACCAGCCCACGCACACATCCCGAATGGCTGGCGGCCTATGCGGTGCTGGTTGCGTTTCTCTCCGCCTCGCTGGATATTGTTTCCGACGCCTACCGAACCGACACGCTCCAGCCGTACGAGCGTGGATTAGGCGCGGCGGTGTGGGTGAATGGGTATCGCATCGCCCTCCTGGTAGCTGGTGCAGGAGCCTTGTGGCTGGCTGACTCTGTCGGCTGGCAGGCAATGTATCTGACGATGGCCGCCGTCATGTTAGCGGGGGTCGCAATCATCATCGCGAGTCCAGAGCCTACTCGGATTGCAGGTCCTCCCAAGAGTCTCGGGGAGGCTATTGGAGCACCGCTCCGGGAGTTCTTCTCCCGGCCGCAAGCCCTGTGGTTCTTAGCGGTGATCATACTCTACAAGCTCGGTGACGCATTCGCATCGTCCTTGCAAACCGCATTTCTGATCGGCGAAATGGGTTTTTCGGCGGCGGAGGTTGGAGCTGTGAAAGGCCTCGGGATTTTCGCGACACTGTTCGGGGCATTGCTCGGCGGCGTCATGATGACGCGGTCCAGCCTTGTCCCGTCGCTGCTGCTCTTTGGCTTCTTACAGGCCGTATCCAACCTAGGGTTTGCCGTATTGGCGGCGGTTGGAAAAAGTACCGCGATTCTAACCGCAGCGGTCGTGATTGAAAATGTGACTGGTGGCATGGGTACAGCCGCGTTCGTAGCGTTGGTCATGTCACTCTGTGACCCGCGGTATACCGCCACGCAATTTGCATTGTTGTCGTCTTTGGAGGCCCTGGGTAGAGTCTTCGCCGGGCGTCCCTCGGCTGATCTGGTTGATTTGATGGGATGGGCGCAATTCTTCGTCGTCACACTGGTGGTAGCTCTGCCGGGTCTTTGGGCCGTCTGGCGGCTGCGGCATCATATTGAACAAGATCAGAAGGAAAGGACGCAGGCCTGCTCTCCTGCCGTGTGATCGTGTACGTGTGTGTTGGATCGAATACGGCAACGTCCCTTCCGACACCACTTGTACCTGTTCTCTTGTAAATGGAGTGCCAATGAGGGGGGCGATGAGTCTTGTCCGTCTAGCCGTGTTAGTGGTGGGATTAGCCGGGGCAGTCTGCTTGGTGCTGTCGAACCCGACGATGGACGACTATGTGCAATTCGTCGAACGGGAATTGAATGGGGCACTTGACCGAATGGATCAACGCACCCCTGTTCGAGAGCAAGACCTGATCCGCCAAGTATTACGTTCCCAAGGCAAGAAGCTCATCGAGGGGATTGTCCGGCCATCGACGGTCCGGCACAATTGGGGATTACTCAGTCGCTATGAGACTAGGGTGGCAGAGACAAGGTTGGTCGTGCTGGGTATCGGAGGCCAGTTCATTCCGATCAAAGGCGTAGATGAAGCGACGCTGAAAATCGAACGGATGGCCTTTTAGAGGGCTTGAGACCGGACAAAATGTCAAGTGCAGTCTACTGACGAGGCCCTTTCTAGGGGTAACTCCTATATAGGAACAGAATAAAATCAGACTTCAAGAATTGTTTCGCAGTTATCCACAGCTTTCCCTCACAGTTCACAGCCTACCCACAATATTTAGCATTGACAAAATTTCGTAATAGCTATATGTAGTCTCCTCAATAGCTATTGTTCGCTTTCTCTGGACGTATGACAGCCCCCGCCGCTATCGGATTATGAGCCGTTTGGCATGCCAGCGCCGATTGTTTATCCGCCTCTGGAAGGAGGAAGGCTGTGAAAATTGAACGGAGATTTACTCGTCGTGGGCAAGGTCCTTATGATGAGATGACGTTCGTCAAGCGTTCGTCCGAAATTCGCAATCCGGACGGATCCACCGTCTTCAAGCTTGACAATATCGATGTCCCGGAGCAGTGGTCCCAGCTGGCCATCGACATTCTGGCTCAGAAGTATTTCAGGAAAGCGGGAGTCCCCCAGCTTGATCAGCAGGGGCAGACGATGACAGAGGGTGATGGCAAGCTGGTGCTTGGGGGGGAACGCGATGCGCGCCAGGTGTTTGAGCGGATGGCTGGCTGCTGGACCCATTGGGGTAAGGCGTATGGCTATTTCAAAACGCCGGACGATGCCGAATCCTTCCATGACGAAATGTGCTACATGCTGGCGTGCCAAATGGCCGCCCCGAATTCGCCGCAATGGTTTAATACGGGGCTTCATTATGCCTATGGTCTGTCCGGCCCCGCCCAGGGGCATTATTTCGTCGATCCTAAAACCCAGGAAGTGGCTAAGGCCACGAACGCGTTCGAGCACCCTCAGCCCCATGCCTGTTTTATCCAGTCGATTGAAGACGATCTGGTGAACGAAAACGGAATCATGGATCTGTGGGTGCGTGAGGCGCGGCTGTTTAAGTACGGCTCTGGGACCGGAACGAATTTCTCCAAACTGCGGGGAGATGGTGAAGGCCTTTCCGGAGGCGGCAGATCGTCTGGGCTCATGTCTTTCCTGAGGATCGGCGACCGGGCTGCCGGTGCCATCAAGTCTGGAGGAACGACTCGCCGTGCTGCCAAAATGGTCTGTTTGGACCTGGATCATCCAGATATCGAAGAATTCATCGATTGGAAAGTCATTGAGGAGCAGAAAGTCGCGGCGATGGTGACAGGCTCAAAAATCTGTGCCCAGCGCCTGAACGCCGTGCTCAAAGCCTGCCATGCTGTTGATAGCGAGGGGGGGGTGAAGCTGGATCTCGATGCCAAGACGAATCCGGTGTTGCGGGATGCTCTGTCGTCCGCCCGGCGGGATATGGTGCCGGAAGCCTATATTCAGCGGATGTTTTCGTACGCAAAACAGGGCTTCACACATTTCGTCTTTCACGAATACGATACGAATTGGGACGGCAAAGCCTACCAAACCGTTTCGGGGCAAAATTCGAACAACAGCGTCAGAATCCCGAACGAGTTTTTTGCTGCGCTCGAAGCAGATGGTGATTGGCAACTCAAGCGTCGGACGAACGGCAAGGTCTGCAAGGCCGTCAAGGCCCGCGACCTGTGGGATCGGATCGCGTGGGCGGCATGGGTATGTGCTGATCCGGGGACGCAATACGATACGACGATCAACGAATGGCACACGTGTCCAGAAAACGGTCGCATCAATGCCTCGAATCCCTGTTCCGAGTACATGTTCTTGGACGACACTGCGTGTAATTTGGCGTCGCTCAATCTGACGACGTTTTACACGCCTGATGGGCAATTCGAGCTGGACAACTTCAGGCACGCGGTGCGGTTGTGGACGATTGCGCTGGAAATCAGCGTGTTGATGGCGTCATTCCCAAGCCGGTCCATCGCCGAGAAGAGCTACCAATTCCGCACGCTCGGATTGGGTTATGCCAACCTGGGCACAGTCCTTATGCGGCAAGGGATTCCCTATGACTCCCCCAAGGCCCTGGCGATCTGCGGGGCCCTGACCGCCATCATGACCGGCGAATCGTATGGGACGTCCGCGGAAATGGCCGCAGAACTGATGCCATTTCCTGGGTATGCGACAAACCGTGAGTCTATGCTGCGGGTGATCCGCAATCACCGGCGGGCTGCCTATAATACTCCTCGAGAAGAATACGAAAACCTGACGATCACGCCGACTGGTATTCAGCCAGAGCATTGTCCGCCCGACTTACTGATCGCCGCCAGGCGGGCCTGGGATCGTGCGCTCGAACTGGGAACAGCCTATGGGTATCGGAATGCTCAAGTGACGGTGATCGCTCCGACGGGCACGATTGGATTGGTCATGGATTGCGATACGACCGGCATCGAGCCGGACTTTGCGCTCGTGAAATTCAAAAAGCTGGCTGGTGGGGGATACTTCAAGATCATCAACCAAAGCATTCCAGCCGCGTTGAAAACGTTGGGGTATACGAAGGAACAGGCTCAGGACATCATGTGCTACTGCGTCGGTGCCCAGACCCTCAAGAATGCCCCGTTCATCAATCATCAGTCATTGCGCCTCAAGGGATTCAATGACGCGGCGCTGGATCGATTGGAAAGCAGTCTGGCTCAGGCCTTTGAGATTCAGTTCGCCTTCAACAAGTTTACGCTCGGAGAAGCTTTTTGCACGGAGAAACTCGGATTCACTGATGCGCAGTTGGGTGAAGCCAACTTCAATATGCTGAAGGCGTTCGGTTTTACACAGGAAGAGATCGCGGCGGCGAATGATTTCTGTTGTGGGACGATGACCGTGGAAGGGGCGCCGCATCTGAAGGCTGAGCATCTGCCGGTCTTCGATTGCGCCAACCGCTGCGGCCGAATCGGCCAACGGTCAATCGCGGTCAACGCTCATATTCACATGATGGCCACAGCGCAGTCGTTCATCAGCGGCGCAATCAGCAAGACGATCAATATGCCGGCCGATGCGACGATCGAGGACGTCAAGGCCGCGTATCTGTTGGCGTGGAAGAGCATGGTCAAGGCGGTGGCGCTTTACCGTGATGGATCCAAGCTCAGTCAGCCGTTGAACGCTTCGTCCGACAGCGGACAGGTTGTTGAAGCTCAGGAGACTGTTGTGTCGATGGCGGAGAGAGTCGCCAAACGCGTGCTCGTGCGGTATCTCGCCAAGCGGCGGCCGTTGCCGAGCCGGCGGAATGGGTATACGCAGAAAGCGATCATCGGCGGGCACAAGCTGTATCTCCGCACCGGCGAATACGAAGATGGCACGATCGGAGAAATCTTTTTGGACATGCATAAGGAAGGCGCGGCCTTCCGCAGCCTCATGAACTGCTTCGCCATCGCGATTTCCTTGGGGTTGCAGCACGGGGTGCCGCTGGAGGAGTTTGTCGAAGCGTTCGTCTTCACGCGGTTTGAGCCCAACGGGCCGGTGAAATTGAACGACCGCATCAAAATGTCAACATCGATCATCGACTACATTTTCCGTGAACTGGCGATCACTTATCTGGACCGCTACGACTTGGCGCAAGTCAAAGAAGAAGATCTGCGAATGGATTCGATGAAGAAAGATGACTTGGATCCCGAGTGCTTCGACGAAGAAGCCGACATGGATGCGCTGGCCAAGTCCTCGGTGCTGACGGAACATCTCCCGATTCGCAGGAACGGCGGCAAGGGGGACGGCAATGGTCATGGAAACGGGCACAGTGTCGCCCGGCAAGTCGAAATTATGCGCGAAACCCTCACGCTGACCGAAGTGCAAACCGCCAAGGTGAAGGGATATGAGGGCGATCCATGCCCCGAGTGCAAACAATTCACCATGGTGCGCAACGGCACCTGCTTGAAGTGTGTCAGCTGCGGCGCCACGAGCGGGTGCTCGTAAAGTAGAGATAGCTTCGCTTGTGTGGACAGTCTTTGTCCGTTCATAAGTGGCGCCGATGGATGAGGCCTACATGCACGATTGGTTGACCGCATCCTGGCCGCGAAGGCGCAGGACGCGGAGGCGGATGCCAGTGCGTTGGAGCGGGAAATAGACCAGTTGGTGTATGTGCTCTACGGCCAGTCGGTGTTCATTCGATCCGTTCGAATGAGTCGGCTGGCTTTTTTGTTGGCTACAAACGGGAGTAATCGTGTGTTCATTGTGACAGAGAGCCATCGAGAGCGGGCATGACCGCGCTGGTTTTCGTGCCCCTGCTGCCCCTGCTGGCGGTAGCCATCGTTGCAACCGGCTCGCGCGGCTCGCAGGATCGCCGCGCCCGGGTCAGCGTGTGGCCTCTCGTTGACAGGAGGATTCTCAATCTATATATAACCGTACAGTAATCAGCCAGAGACAGAGTTGACGATATGCCTACAACCACTCAGCTTGTCATCAGCGGCCAGAGCAAACCGGCTGTGTTGGCCAAGGTGATGTCGGTGCTTGGAGAAGCCGGTGTGAATATCAAGGCCCTTTGTGTTCCTGAGGTAAGGGGAACGGCGAAGTTGCGATTGCTCGTGGCGGACATGGAGACGGCCCGGTCTGTGCTCAAGGCAGACAGAATCAAATTTACCGAGGAAACAGCGTTGCTACTCAGTCTCGAAAATACGCCGGGGGCCTTTAAAAAAGTGGCTGATCTGTTGGCCAAAAGCCGGATCAATATCAAGTGTGGATATTGCACGCCTTCCAGGGAGGGGAAACGAGCTATTGTTGTCTTGACCGTTTCAAATACTGACAAGGCATTAACGATTCTCCGTAACCAGTCACTGGATGAATTTTAATCTATGCGGCCGCAGCCGCTTCAAAGAGTCGCCTACGGAGTAGGCGTTGCGGTCATTCTATTCGGTGCAGTTACGTTTCAAGGTTGTCGAGCCTCCTCTCCTCCGGTCCATAAGTTCCCTGGATATCCAATAGGATTTATCGAACGCGGGGTGGCCTCGTGGTACGGACCAGGCTTCCACGGGAACAAGACCGCCAACGGTGAGCGGTATAACATGCATCAACTGACTGCTGCGCATCGAACACTGCCCCTTGGTTCCGTTGCTCTCGTCCGATCCCTCACGTCCAGTCGAGAAGTGACTGTGAGGATCAATGACCGAGGGCCTTTTGCACGAGGGAGAATCTTGGATCTGTCGCTGGCCGGAGCTCAAGCCATCGGGATGATAGGAAACGGGACAGATCAGATTGAACTCAAAGTGATTGACTATTCGCCTAGGCGTGAGGGGATGGGAGTGCTGCGGGTACAGATCGGTGCGTTCTCAGACCTTGGGAATGCCAGGGCGGTGTTTGCTCAGGTCCGGAGCGAGTTTCAGGGGGGAAGGATCATGCAAGTTGACCTGGCAGAGGGGCGGCGCTACCGGGTTCAAGTCGGGCAGTTCATGATGGAGACTGAAGCTGAGGTGGCCTCATCCCGCCTCGACCGTAAGTTCAATCTCCAATCGTTTGTGGTGCGAGATGACGGTTAGCTTCAGGCAGAACACGTTTTTGTATGTGGCAGGCTGTGAAACCAGCACACTCTTGTTGGAAGGCATTGATTTATTTGAGGCGTTGCTTGATTCGCTTGCCTCACGCTAGCCGCTATGGTAGTTCTTATGTCCTGTGAGCATCGTGAACAGCGGCCTGATCGTTCTGATATTGAGACCCTCTGAAGGGTGGGCAGAGAGGCATCCTCTCGGTAACACCTGCCTTCTGACCAAGCCGTCCATTCTGGTCAAACGCGTGTAATACGTAACAGTTATGGATATCCTGATCCTTTTGGGATTAATAGGGTTATCTGCGGTTATTTCTACTGCCGAGATCGGGTTCTTCTCGGTCAATGAAACACGCCTGAAAGCGCTGGCCCAGAATGGCAGTAAGCGTGCTGTGAAGGCGTTGAAGCTGAGAAGTGATCCGCAAAAGCTCCTTTCGACCATTCTCGTCGGCGATCGCCTGGTGGGAACGGCTATCCCCATGTTCGCGACCTTCATGACATTGAGTCTCTACGGGGGCCAGAGCGTGTTTGAGGAGGCCATCGCGGTGATGGTCGGAATCTTGACCTTCGTGCTGCTGGTATCCGTGGACGTTATTCCAAAGACCTTGGCTGCCAAATTTGCCGTGCCGGTAACTTTGAATATGGCCTACCCGATCTATTGGGTAGAACTGCTGCTAACGCCACTTCTCTTTTTCATGGTACCCCTGATCCATAAACTGACCGGAGGAAAGGGGCTAACGCTTCCCTTGGTTACGGAGGAAGAGCTAAAGATCATGCTGGACCAAGGGGGGAAAGCCGGCGAGATCGAGTCGGAAGAAGTCAAAATGATCAAGAACGTCTTTCAATTGAAGGATATTACGGCGGAAAACGCCATGACACCGCGGATCTATGTGTTCGCTCTGGACGGCAATCTTCAACTGAAAGAGGCGCAGGAGCTGTTATACCAATCGAAATATTCCAGGATTCCGGTGTACGACGGCACGCTCGATAACATTACAGGTATTTTGTATAAGACGAAGGCGTTGACGGAATTGGCGAAGAACCGGTCTGATGTGCGGTTACGGGAGATTGCCCATCCACCGCTTTTTGTTCCAGCCGGAAAGACCGCGGACGATCTCATGAAGCAGTTCCAGCAGGAAAAACGGCATATGGGTATCGTAGTCAATGAATTTGGCGGTGTCATGGGGCTGGTGACGCTGGAAGATCTGGTGGAAGAGGTTGTCGGCGAAATCGTCGATGAGACGGATATCACTGAAGAGTTGATCAAGCGTATCGGGAAGAACCAAATTCTGGTGCACGGCCGGACAGAAGTCCGGAAAGTGAACGACTTTCTCAAGGTCGAACTTGGAGATGAAGCGCTGACAATCGGGGGATTGATTCAGGAAAGTCTTGGCCTGATTCCCAAGGCCGGGGAAGAGCTACGCATAGAGAATTGCCGCTTGGTCGTCAATGAGGCGGACCCACGCTCGATACGAAGCGTGAAAATCTTCAAGGATGAAAAAGTCGCAGTGACCGTCGAAGAGACCAACTTGAACCCAGTGAGCTAACTCTCCTTACTGTAGATTGATCAGTTCGTGTGCCCGCCGACCAATGCCACAAATTCATCTTTATTAAGGACCGGAATCCCCAATTTCCTGGCTTGATCGAGTTTCAATCCAGGGTCTGTTCCCGCCACAACGTACGACGTCCGTTTGTTGACACTGGACGATACGGTGGCCCCAAGCCGTTTCACCAGGGATGCAGCTTCATCGCGGCTCATGCTTTCCAGTCCACCCGTAAAGACGAAAATTTTTCCCGTCAGGCGCTGTGAGCCTCCATCTGAGACGGTTGAGGTGACAGCGACGGACACCCCCAATTCTCGCAGGTGGTCGATGACGCGCCGGTTCGACTGCTCCTGGAAGTAGGACGCCAAGTTGGCTGAGATCTCAGGCCCGATCTCTCTGACGGCCTGCAAGCGCTCGTGATCAGCCGACATGATCGCATCCAAGGAACCAAACTCCTTGGCCAATACCATGGCGATATGTTGTCCCACTTGGCGAATACCGAGGCCGAAGAGAAATCGTTCCAGCGACACGTGCTTGCTTCGACTTATCGCGTCAAGCAGCAGCGTGGCGGATCGTTCGGCAAAACCATCCAGATCGATAATTTGCTCTCGGCTGAGTCGATAGAGATCCGCCAGGTCCCGGATCAGCCCATGATCGACCAATTGCGCCACAGTCTTTTTCCCTAGACCGTCGATGTTGAGGGCGGATTTCGAGGCAAAATGCTCGATGGCTCCTTTCATCTGGGCTGGACAGACAGCTTGGCCGGTGCAATAGAAATACGCGCCTTCCTTGGCGGCAGCCGAACCGCATACAGGGCACCGGTTTGGCATGGTGAACGGCGCTGGTCTGGTTTCTCCTGGTACGGGTACCCGCTCGACGATCGCTGGAATCACATCGCCAGCCCGCTCGACTTTGACCGTGTCTCCGTCGCGAATATCTTTCCGGGCCACCTCATCCGCGTTGTGTAAAGTGGCCCGACTGATGGTCACCCCGCCGACTTCGACCGGATTCAGCAGGGCCAGAGGGGTCAAGGTGCCGGTCCTTCCAACCGAGACCATGATCTTATGGACTTTGGTGATTTCCTTCCGCGGGGCGAACTTGTAAGCGATTGCCCAGCGTGGGCTTCTGGACTTCATGCCCAGCTGATCCTGCCAGCTGCGCCGGTCAAGTTTGACAACGATCCCGTCGATTTCATAGGGAAGCGTGTCACGCTGCAGCGCAGTGTCACGATGAAACGCCATGACATCATCGATGCTGTTGCATCGCGTGCGCAGGTGGGGAATCGGAAGTCCCCACAAAACCAGCGACTCTAGTTCCTCCCAGTGCGACGGCGGTGGTGTTCCATCCATGGCCATGATTTCATAACAGGTGACGACCAGTGGACGATTGGCAGTCACGCGAGAGTCGAGCTGCCGGAGTGAACCGGCGGCGGCGTTGCGGGGATTAGCGAACGTTTCGTCCCCCCGTTCCATTATGCGGCGATTGAGGGCATGGAAGTCGTCGAGACGCATATACACTTCACCTCGCACCGCCATGTGCCTCGGCGGGTGGCGATCGAGTTGCAATTGCAGCGGCAAGGATTTGATGGTCCGGAGATTGACGGTTACGTCTTCGCCCGTCGTCCCGTCGCCTCTGGTGGACCCCCTGACGAAAACACCATGCTCGTAGACTAGCTCCACTGAAAGGCCGTCGAATTTCGGCTCGACCGTGTATTCGACGTGATCTCGTTCCAGCTCCCGTTTCATCCGTTGGTCGAAGCCCAGCACATCGTGGGGATCAACTAGAGAGTCGAGGCTCAACATCGGCCGTTCGTGCGGCACTTTCCCGAGTTCGTCCAACGGAGGGGCGCCGACTCGCTGAGTCGGGGAGTCCGCTGTCACTAGGTTCGGATGTGCGTGTTCGAGCTCCACCAGTTCGCGAAACAGGCGATCATATTCGCCGTCAGAAATCTCCGGACCGTCTTTCACGTAGTACAGGTAATTGTGGCGTCTGATTTGGTCCCTGAGGTGGACGAGCCGCTCTTGGACGGATAAAGCCGGAGTCGGTGTGGAGACAGTGTTATTATCGAAGAGATCGTGCTGCATCGGGATGGCCGCAGCAAATTAACAGAGAGGACCGTAGCATAGGACTGCAGAAACGGTCAAACCCGATTGCGGCCCATTTCGCTTTGACTTTTATTATCGTAGCCCTCTATTCTAGTTTATTTTCTGGATGGATGAGTATCGATTGGAGGGGCTGTGGTTGTGACAGCGACGGGCAGCCGGCGTGGCGAAGGAGGGGTGTATGGAAGTCGTGAAGCCGGGAGTGTGTGGGCGGGTGCTAAGAATATGGGTGATGGGGACCCTCATTATTGGTATGAGTCCGATGGTCGGAGGGTGTGTTGTCCTGCAGGAAAAATTTGATGCTGAAAAGGCAAGAAGTCTGAACTTCCAGCGCTTGTTGGCTCAGGAGGAGAAACGGTCACTTGAGCTGGAAAGTGAAGTCAAGCGAATGAAGATCGAAATGGCCGATTTCGAATCAAAAAATCACGAATTGGCCGCGCAAGTACAGACCGAGCGTGAGCAGATGGCACGGCTTCAGGAAGAAGCCAAAGTGATCGGGGAATCGGTGGTGCTTGAGCGCAAGGCGATGGAAGACATGCGTAAGAGCGGGGCTGCGGGGGCCAAGCCGAAGAAGCCGGCAGAATCCTTTGAGGCACTGGACGAAATTGTTGCCAAGTCGTCCTCACAATCGAAGGTACGTGACGCCGGGGGCAGGATGGAATCAGCATCGGTCGCCAAGTCTAGTTCAACGCTGCACGTTGTCAAACCGGGTGAGACGCTCTACCGTATCAGCCGGCGCTACGGCATCGAAGCGGAAAAGCTGATGAAGATGAACAAGTTGCCCAACGACATCATTGAAGTCGGCCAAAAGCTGATCGTCGGAACAGAGTAACGAGCGAAGCGAGATGGCAGTGTCGATCTATTCACTCAGTTTGGACGAGTTTCGATCGTATACGAAGAAAGGCAACCTCATTCCGTTGTACCGGGAAATTTTGGCGGACCAGGATACGCCTGTGTCGGCCTTCGCCAAGATCGATCACGGCCCATCGGCCTACCTGCTGGAAAGCATCCAGGGGGGAGAAAAGTGGGCGCGGTATTCGTTTCTAGGGAGCGGATCTCCGCTCGTCATGGTTGAGGATCGTGGCGATCTCTGCGTCCGAAAGGGCGCACGCGCCAGCCGGATCCCCAGTCTGGGCGCTCCGCTGGACCGAGTGCGCGAGTTCATGGAGGCCTACCGTCCAGTGACGGTTCCCGGCCTGCCCCGCTTTGTGGGGGGGGCGGTGGGCTATCTCGGTTACGATATGGTAAAGACGTTTGAGGATCTTCCTTCCGGGAAGAAGGACCATCTTGGCCTGCCGGATTTCGCGTTCTTGCTCACCGATACGTTGCTCATCTTCGATAACATCTCACAAAAAATCAAAGTTGTCGCCAATGCGTATGTGAAATCTCGATCGGACCGCGATATTCGTTCAGCCTATCGCGAGGCAACCAGCAAGATTGAACAGATGATCGCCAGGCTTCGCCGGCCCCTTCGGAAGGTTACACCGAAACGGCGGCGGCTCCCCATTCGATTTGTGCCGAATATGAGCAAGACGGATTTTGACAAGATGGTTGTCCGGGCTCAGGAATATATTAAGGCCGGTGACATCTTTCAGTGTGTGCTGTCCCAGCGGTGGGAGACCAACTTGCAGGCGCCGCCGTTTCAGCTCTATCGGGCACTGCGCATCGTGAATCCGTCGCCCTACATGTATTATCTGCGCATTGCCGGAGTCGAACTTGTCGGCTCTTCCCCGGAAATTCTCGTGCGATGCGAGGATGGGGTTGTTTCGGTGCGTCCGATCGCCGGAACGAGGCGGCGGGGAGCGACGACCGAGGAGGATATACAGCTCGAACGCCGGCTGCTGGCGGATACCAAGGAACGGGCCGAACATATCATGTTGGTTGATTTGGGTCGCAACGATGTCGGGCGGGTGGCCGAACAAGGCTCTGTCCAGGTGGAATCATTGATGACCGTGGAGCGGTATTCGCACGTGATGCATATCGTATCAAACGTGACCGGGAAACTGGATAAGTCCAAGACCGTCTATGATGTCTTGAAGGCCTGTTTCCCGGCCGGCACCGTGTCCGGCGCGCCCAAGATCAGAGCCATGGAGATTATTGATGAGCTGGAGCCCACCACGCGTGGTCCGTATGCGGGGGCGGTGGGATACATCAGTTTTTCCGGCAACATGGATATGTGCATCAACATTCGGACGGTGGTGGTATCCCGCCATCGGGCGTTCATTCAAGCCGGAGCCGGTATCGTCGCCGATTCACATCCTGAACATGAGTACGAAGAGACATGCAATAAGGCTCAGGCGATGATGCGCGCCATCGAATTGGCTGAGCAGGGACTGGAATAGAGAATGGTTCATGGCTTATGGTTAATGTAGTGAAGAAGCACAAGATCGTTCTTGTTTTCATCATAAAACATTAACCGGTATCCATTTTTCGCCATGCTGCTGATTATCGATAACTACGATTCATTCACCTACAACCTGGTGCAGTATTTCAGCGAACTGGGTGAAGAGGTCCAGGTATACCGTAACGACACTATTACTCCGGACGGGATTGCGTCGCTCCGTCCAGAGCGGATCGTGATTTCCCCAGGGCCCTGCACGCCTAATGAAGCAGGGATCTCGGTCGAGACGATCCGTCGTTTCGGAGGCAAGGTGCCCATTCTTGGTGTCTGTTTGGGGCATCAGTCCCTGGCCGTGGCGTACGGCGGCGAAGTCATCCGTGCGTCCCGTTTGATGCATGGCAAGACCTCCCAGATTACCCATGACGGCAAGAAGATGTTCCGGTCGCTGCCCAATCCGTTCGAGGCGACGCGCTACCATTCGCTGATCGTGAATCGGGCTAATCTTCCCGGTTGCTTCGAGATCTCGGCGGAGACTGCCGAGGGAGAAATCATGGGACTCCGCCATAAGACACTGGGCGTCGAAGGGGTCCAGTTTCATCCGGAATCGATCCTGACGGCCACCGGAAAAGATCTGCTGCGAAATTTTCTGAAACTTTAAGCGGGAACAATCAGCCGTCAGCGTTCAGCTTGAGATCAACTCCTGCTGAAGGCTGATGGCTGAGGGCTAACAATCAAAATATGATCAAAGACGCGCTAGCTAAACTGGCTGACCGAGCCGATCTTTCCGAACCGGAAGCGGAAGCCGTCATGGCCGAAATAATGGACGGGGTGGCGACGCCTGCGCAGATTGCGGCCTATCTCATGGGCCTCCGACAAAAAGGCGAAACAGTCGCGGAAATCGTCGGATCGGTCAAAGCGATGCGGTTACGCGCCGTTCGGATCCAAGTTGGCGCCAAAGTCGTCGTCGATACATGCGGGACCGGAGGCGACGGCGCACACACGTTCAACATCTCCACTACGGCGGCCTTTGTGGCCGCCGGAGCCGGCATCACTGTGGCCAAGCATGGCAATCGGTCGATCTCGTCCAAGTCCGGCAGCGCTGATGTGCTGACGGCTCTGGGCGTTAAGATCGATCTGCCGCCAGATCGGGTGGCGGACTGCATCGATGAAGTGGGCATCGGCTTCTTGTTCGCCCCCCTTTATCACGGAGCGATGAAACAGTGTGCTGGACCGAGGCAGGAGATGGGCATCAGAACGCTGCTCAATATTCTGGGGCCGCTGGCAAACCCGGCCGGGGCCACGCATCAAGTGCTGGGTGTTTATGATGCGGGTTTGACCGAGATTCTTGGACGGGTGCTACTGGAATTGGGTGCGCAACATTGCCTCGTGACCCATGGCATGGACGGACTGGATGAGATCACGGTATCGGATCGGACGAAAATCTCCGAAGGCAAGGGCGGCGTCGTGTCGAGTTATTTCATTACTCCGGAAGAGTTTAATGTCCCGCGCACGCTGCGGAAAGAAGTTGCCGGCGGCCTGCCTGAGGACAATGCGCGCATTGCGCGAGACATTTTGCGGGGTAGAAAAGGCCCGAAACGAGACATTATCTGTCTCAACGCCGCTGCTGCCATGGTTGTTGGGGGTAAGGTGAAGACGTTGAAAGAGGGGTTCCGTTCGGCCCAACAGACCATTGATTCAGGCGCCGCTGTCGAGAAATTAGAACGGCTCATTGCCTACACGAACAAGGTGTAACCGCCGATGATTCTCGATCGCATTCTCGAACACAAGAAAGCTGAGCTGCGGCACAAGCAGAGTCGTGGTTATCTCGCGGAACTGAAGTCGACGATTCGAAATCTGGCTCCGCCGTTGAGGTTTGCCGTAACTCTCGACGCCACCAGAACTGCAACGAATCCGGCTCTGATTGCGGAAGTGAAGAAGGCCTCGCCTAGTTTGGGGCTCTTGCGACCAGAATTCGCCGAGCAGTTCGATCATCTGGCCATCGCCAGCGCCTACCATGAACATGGCGCGTCGGCCGTATCCGTCTTAACGGATCAGGATTTCTTTCAGGGCAACCTCCGCTATTTGGCGGAGATCAAGCAAGCTGTGCCACTACCTGCGCTGAACAAGGAGTTCATGGTCGAGGACATCCAATTTTACGAAGCGCGGGCTCATGGCGCCGATGCGGTCCTGCTGATCGTGGCAGCGCTGGAGCGGCGGCAGCTGATAGATTTCAATGCGTTGGCTGCTGAGCTTGGGATGGACGTGCTCTTTGAAACGCATCATGAGCGGGAACTCGATCTAGTGCTGGAATGGGTGCCTGCCGCCAGGCTGATCGGGATCAACAATCGCGACTTGAAGACGTTCACGACTGATCTGGGAGTGACCTTTCGATTGGCGAAGCGAATTCCGGCCGATAAGCTCATCGTCAGTGAAAGCGGGATCCACACGCGCAACCATGTGGAGCAGCTGGTCCAAGCCGGTATCCATGCCATGCTGATCGGAGAGTCGCTCATTCGCGCTGAGCATACCGGTGAGAAGGTGCGCGAGCTGCTTGGAGTCAATTCTGGCAACCGGCAATCGTCATAGATGTGCGAGAAGACAGTATGATGAAGATCAAAATTTGTGGGATCACCAATCGTGATGATGCTCAAGTAGCCGTGGCGGCAGGGGCAGATGCGCTGGGTTTCGTGATGTACCGAAAGAGCCCTCGTTATGTAGAGCCGGAGGTGGCAAAAGCGATCATTGCAGAGCTGCCTCCTTTTGTTTTGCCGGTTGGAGTGTTCGTCAACGAGGATGCTGCCGCCGTGCGGTTCCTGATGGACGAATGTGGATTTGTCTTGGCCCAACTGCATGGAGACGAAACTGCGGCCTATTGTCAGCAGCTCGGCCGTCCGGTGTTGAAGGCCATGCGCGTGAAAGATCGCGGATCGTTCCTGGCTCTGGCTGAATATCAAAGACGGGCCAGCGTGCGAGGGGTGCTGATCGACGCATTTTCAGAACAGGCCTACGGAGGTACGGGGCATATGGTCGATTGGACGTTAGCGGAGGAGGTGGCTCGGTCTGTGCCCATTCTGTTGGCCGGCGGGTTGACCCCGTCGAACGTGGCCGAGGCGGTCAGGCTAGTCCGGCCCTACGGAGTCGATGTCAGTAGTGGAGTAGAAGAATGTCCGGGCAAGAAGGATCCGGAAAAAGTCAAAGCCTTCATTGTGGCGGCGAGACTTGTGCCTGCGTGATGGCTCTGGCTATACTCCCGACCATTCATTGAGGAAGGGTTGATCAGATGGCGATACTTCCCGACAACCATGGCCGATTTGGACCCTATGGCGGCCGGTATGTGCCAGAAACTCTCATGCCGGCGTTGCTTGAATTGGAAACGGAATATGCTAAGGCGAAGAAGGACCGCCGCTTTCAGGCTGATCTTGGCTACTATCTAAAACAGTACGTTGGGCGTCCGACAAGTCTCTACCGGGCCGACCGACTGACCAAGAAATTAAGTGGAGCTAAGATTTATCTGAAGCGGGAAGACCTGTGTCATACCGGGGCGCATAAGATCAACAACGCCATTGGCCAAGTGCTGCTGGCGATACGCATGAAAAAGCCACGAATTATCGCAGAGACTGGGGCCGGCCAGCATGGGGTGGCCACAGCCACAGCCGCCGCGATGTTCGGCCTCGAATGCGAGATCTATATGGGGACGGAGGATATGCAACGCCAGGCGTTGAATGTCTTCCGCATGCGATTGCTTGGTGCGAAAGTGATCGGGGTCGATGCCGGAAGTCGAACGTTAAAAGATGCCATCAGTGAAGCGATGCGCGATTGGACGACAAATGTGCGAACCACCCATTACATTTTGGGCTCAGTTCTCGGGGCGCATCCCTATCCTATGATGGTTCGAGATTTTCAAGCGATTATTGGGAAAGAAGCACGGAAGCAGATTCTGGTTTCAGAAGGGAAGTTGCCCGATTATCTTGTCGCCTGTGTCGGCGGTGGGAGCAATTCCATCGGGATTTTTCATGCATTCCTGAGTGATCGCAAGGTGAAAATGGTAGGTGTCGAAGCCGGAGGGAGCGGGATTGTGGGCGGGAAACATGCCGCACGGTTCTCCGGCGGGAAGCCGGGCGTCTTGCAAGGGACTATGACCTATCTGCTTCAGGATGAGAATGGGCAGATCAATCTGACTCATTCGGTCTCGGCTGGATTGGACTATGCGGCCGTTGGGCCGGAGCATAGCCTCTATCATGACCAAGGCCGGATCGACTACACCTATGCGACGGATACTGAAGCCATGGCCGCCTTTGATCTCCTCGCTCGTGAAGAAGGGATTATTCCCGCATTAGAAAGCGCCCATGCCATTGCCCATGTTATCAAGCTGGCCCCGAAGCTCAAGAAATCACAGGTCATCATCGCCAATCTGTCTGGCCGTGGAGATAAAGATGTTCAGCAAGTCGCCAGGATGCGAGGGGTGGAGTTATGAGCAAGCGGCTGGGCGCGACGTTTACGCGATTGCGTGACAAGGGTGAGAAAGCGCTTATTGCGTATCTTATGGCTGGCGACCCTGGATTGGCTGAGACGGAACAGCTGGTCGTGGCGCTGGAACAAGCAGGAGCCGACATCATTGAGCTTGGTGTGCCTTTTTCCGACCCGATTGCGGATGGACCGGTGATCCAGCAGGCCGCTGAGCGGGCATTGAAGAGTGGCACGTCACTGCGCAAAATCTTAGATTCGGTGAAGTCCCTCAGACAGCGCACTGAGATTCCGATTGTCCTCATGTTGTACTACAACTCGATCCATGCCATGGGATATGAGAAGTTCTGCACGGCTGCGAAGGCTGCTGGAGTGGATGGATTGATTGTTCCCGATATGCCGCCGGATGAAGCAGACCCACTCAAGGGGCCGGCCGATGCCGCCGGGTTGCCGCTCATTTTTCTTTTGGCACCAACCAGCACGCCAAGCCGGCGAAGGTTGGTAGCGGAAGAATCGCACGGATTTGTCTACTATGTCTCGTTGACCGGTATTACCGGGGCAAAGCTCAGCAATGTGACAGATATTCAACAGAATGTTCAAAAGCTCAAGAAGGTCTCTGCATCTCCTGTCGCCGTTGGCTTCGGGGTGGCGACACCTGAGGATGCCGCACAGGTCTCTAAAATGGCCGACGGGGTGATCGTCGGCAGTGCTATCGTGAAGCGTATTGCGTCCTACCAGCAGGATCCTGCGATGGTTGGCCATGTTGCCGAGTTTGTGCGGTCGTTGAAAACGGCTATGGCTGAAGCGGTGCGATAATTAGACGATTGTCTGATCACACAGCGCAGGACGGAGTCAATTCTTCGGCTGGAGAGACATGTAGGAGATCATCTCAAAAGCGAGTTCTTTAGCGATGTCCTTGAGATTCGGTTTGAAGAACATGTAGCTGCCTGACCGTTCGTGGCGCGCTTCCCACACCGTGGTCCCGGTTGTCGCGTCCACACGGATGTCCACTGTCTATGTCATGGCCAGGCCAGCGAGGTTCCAATAGGTTCCGAGAGAGTTGGTTGTCACCGTAACGCCGGCGCTACATATGCCGCTCGCTCGCGTCCAGGCTATCACAAATTTCAGAGCGAGCGCTTGGGCTGGGACTTCGGCGAGAGCAGCCGACAGGAGTATGTAGGCAAGGGCTTGGTTCTTGCTCACCATGTTTCGCAGCCCCGGCACAGTCTAACCTAAAATCCTCCTCACCACGATCAATCTTTGTAATTAGATGACCAGGCCATCTTGCATATGCACGATACGGTCCGTCTGGAAGGACAGTTTATCATTGTGGGTCACGATTACAAATGTAGTGCCTCGGGACTTGTTGAGGTCACGCATCAGGCCGAACAAGGCATCGCCGCTATGGGTGTCGAGATTCCCGGTCGGTTCATCGGCTAAAACCAGATCCGGTTTCTGCATCAGCGCCCGTGCCACCGCGACCCGCTGTTGCTCGCCTCCAGACAGTTCGCCAGGTTTGTGATGCAGGCGCTTGCCTAACCCGACTTCCGTCAGTAATGCTACCGCATCGGCTTCAACTGCAGCGGCGTCACGTCGCTGGACGAGGGCGGGCATGCCGGCGTTCTCCAAAGCTGTGAACTCCGGCAACAAATGATGAAACTGGAAGACAAAGCCAATGCGCGTGTTGCGCACCTCCGCCTGTTGGGTCTCTGTCAATTGGAACAGGTCTTGGCCGTCGAACGTCACCGTGCCGCTGGTGGGTTTATCGAGCGTTCCGATGATATGGAGCAGCGTGCTCTTGCCCGCTCCGGACGCACCGACGATCGCAATAAATTCACCACGCTGAACCTCTAGATTGATGCCCTTGAGCACTGGCAGGTCATAAGTACTCATCGAGAAAGACTTATGGAGGTCAGTAACGTTAATCATGACAAAAGCTTTCAGCGATCAGCCTTCAGCGGGCAGCATTCAGCCTGTGCTGGCAGCAGAGAGCCGATGGCTGATAGCTTGTGTCCTATTCATAGCGCAGCGCCGCAACAGGTTCGAGTTTGGCCGCTTGATTGGCTGGGTATACAGTTGCAGCGAAGCTGATTAGAATGGCTGATCCGGCCACAAGCAGGACGTCTTCGGCCAGCACATGGACGGGAATTTTCGAGATGTAGTATACGGTCGCATCGAAGGTCCAAAACTTCTCGATCAGCCAGAGGAAAGCATATCCCAGCGGAATGCCGATGGTCGTTCCTGACAGTCCGATGATTAAGCCGTTCAGCATGAAGATCCGCCGGATGCTGCGATTGGTCGCTCCCATGGCCTTAAGAATCGCAATTTCTTTTTGCTTCTCCGTCACGATCATCGTGAGGGTGCTCACGATGTTGAATGACGCGACGATGGTGATGAGAACGAGCAGCAGAAACATCATCGTTTTTTCGAGCTTTAAGGCCGAGAAGAGATTGCGATTCATCTGCATCCAGTCTCTGGTTCCGTGGCTGAATCCAAGGACTTGTTCGATGGTATGGGCAATCTCGTCGGCGCGGAATACATCCGTCACTTTCACTTCGATGCCGGAAACCCCGTCACCCATGTTGAAGAATTTCTGTGCTTCGCCGAGTTCAATGTAGGCAAGCGAGGAGTCGTATTCGTACATGCCGGAATGGAACAGTCCGACAACGATGAAGGTTCGAATTTTCGGGACCATACCCACCGCGCTGATCGGACCGACCGGCGACACCACATTGAGCGTGTCACCGGGGAACACGCCGAGGTGCATGGCCAGTTCCTTGCCGAGAATGATACCGGGCTTCTCGAGCAGCTGCGGCGCACCTTGTGGATCATCGGCCGGTGTTTGTCTGACCTTCACGGGCGTGAGCAGATCGGTCAGCTGTCCCGCCGACATGTTTTTGGCCAACTCGGTCACGGTGGCCTCGCGCTGCGGGTCGATTCCTCGCAGGACAATGCCCTGCACACCAGATTGGGTGGTCAGCAGGACTTGCCGGAGCACGAATGGTGTGGCTGCCACAACTTCAGGCACGGCGCGGATCCTCTCGATCAGCGAATCATAGTCGGAGACATGTTCTTTCATCCGCTCCTGGACGATGACGTGCGCGGTGGTGCCCAGAATTTTGGCCTGAATATCTTCCCTGAAGCCCGTCATGATGCCGACCGTGCCGATCAATGCCGCCACACCCAGCGTGATGCCGGCGATTGACACGAAGGTGTTCAGCGAGATCGTCCGGTTGCGCCGCTTGGCACGCAAATACCGGAGGCCGACGATAATTTCATAAGGCAGAACCATTGTTATTTCTCAGGTCTCAATTGAGGGAACAGGACAACGTCGCGGATCGAGGCTTGATCGGTGAAGAGCATGATCAGGCGATCGATGCCGATGCCTTCGCCGGCCGTAGGAGGCATGCCGAATTCCAGAGCGCGGAGAAAGTCCTCATCGACATGATGGGCTTCTTCGTCGCCGGCTTTGCGTTGAGCCGCTTGGCCCTCGAACCGTTCGCGCTGGTCCAGGGGATCATTCAGCTCGGAAAAAGCGTTGGCGATCTCCCGCCCAGCGATATATAGTTCGAATCGATCGGTGAGGGTAGGGTCCGAATCCTTGCGCCTGGCTAGCGGCGAAATGTCGATGGGGTAATCCGTGATGAACGTAGGCTGCTGGAGATTGGGCTCGACGGTCTTCTCGAAAATCTCGTTGACGATGTTGAACAACGAGGCGTCGGAGTCTACCGGCACATGCAGCCGTCTGGCCGCAGCCAGCACGGTATTGCGATCGCGTAGGACTGACGGATCGAGTGAGTTTACTTCACAAATGGCCTGGTGATAGGACCAGCGTCTCCATGGAGGGGTCAACACGATCTCCTTGCCCTGATACGTGATGACGGTGTTCCCCAGAATCTGTTGCGCGAGAGTCGAAATTATCTCCTCGGTCAACTGGATCAGATCATCGTAATCCGCATAGGAGACGTAAAACTCCAGCATCGTGAATTCAGGATTGTGGATTGTCGAAATGCCTTCATTCCTGAAGTTGCGATTGATCTCGAACACCCTGGGAAATCCGCCGACAATCAAGCGCTTCAAATAGAGTTCCGGCGCGATGCGTAAATACAAATCGACGCCGAGCGCATTGTGGTGAGTGACGAAGGGTTTGGCCGCTGCGCCGCCGGGAATCGGATGCATCATCGGCGTTTCGACTTCGAGGAAGCCCCGCTCGATCAGAAAGGCCCGGATGCCAGCGATGATCCGGCTTCTGGACGCGAAGATCTGGTGGACTTGCGGATTTGCGATGAGATCGACGTATCGCTGCCGATAACGGGTTTCCACGTCGGTGAGTCCGTGCCACTTTTCCGGGAGAGGCCGGAGTGCCTTACTGAGAAACGTCAATTGATGGACCTCGACGGTGAACTCGTTCGTCTTGGTGCGAAACAGCACGCCCGTGATGCCGATCCAGTCGCCGAGGTCGAGTTGTTCGGTTACGATATAGGCCTGCTCTGAGAGCAGATCTTTCTTGAGATAGACTTGCAAGCGGTCTGATCCGTCTTGCAGCACGGCGAACCCGGCTTTGCCGAAGCGGCGTAGCGCTACAACACGGCCCGCGATGGTGCAGGGGATTTTCTCCTGTTCGAGAACGTCCTTGGTTTTCTCACTGTGCAGCATGATGAGTTGTCCGACTCGGTCCTTCACCTCGAAGCGGGACCCGTACGGGGCCACGCCGGCCTGACGGAGTTGGTCGAGCTTCTTGATCCGCTGCTGCCGTTGTTCGTTCAGTTCATCCATAATTTGTCTATCTGGTCTATTTGGTTCGTCTGGTCTGTTTTGTCCGTTAGCACTAAGCTAGACCAGACAGATCGCGCATCAAATGGACTGATTCTACACGTCATCTTCCGGTTCATCGACAGCCGACATCTGGGTGCTTCCTTTCACCGGTTTTTTCTTCAAATAGGCTTCGATGAAGCCAGTGATTTCACCGTCCATGACGGAGGAGACATCACCCGTTTCATAGGCGGTCCGATGGTCCTTCACCATTTGATAGGGCTGAAACACATAGGACCGGATTTGACTGCCCCACGCGATGTCTTTCTTCTCACCGACGATCGCGATGAACTCTGCCTCTTTTTTCTGCTGTTCCACTTCAAACAGGCGCGCTTTCAAAATCTTCATCGCACCATTGCGGTTTTGCAGCTGCGATCGTTCGTTCTGACATTGCACGACGATCCCGGTCGGTAAATGTGTAATACGGATGGCCGTTTCCACTTTGTTGACGTTTTGGCCGCCGGCGCCGCCCGCACGGAAGGTGTCGATGCGGAGATCCTTCTCCTCAATCGCCACGTCGATGTCTTCGCTTAGCTCCGGGTAAACGAAGACAGATGCAAATGACGTATGTCGGCGTTTATTGGAGTCGAATGGGGAAATGCGCACCAGCCGGTGGACCCCCGCCTCTGCCTTTAAATACCCGTAGGCATAGGGGCCAGTGATTGAGAGTGTCACACTCTTGACGCCGGCTTCATCGCCGGCCAGCAGATCCAAGGTCTCCACTTTGAACTTCTTGGCCTCCGCCCAACGCACATACATACGCAGGAGCATTTGGGCCCAGTCCTGCGATTCCGTGCCACCCGCGCCCGGATGGATTTCGAGAATGGCGTTGTTCGGGTCGAGTTCGCCAGCGAGGAGTATTTCCAGGCGAAGAGCTGCCAAACGTGGCTCTAATCGGTGCAACTCTGTGGATAGTTCTTGTTCCAGTCCAATGTCGCCGCTTTCGGTTGCCAGCTCCAGCAGTGCGTTCAAGTCGTCCAGTGTGGTTTCGATGTCGCGCCACGTCGCCAATTCACGCTCGATGGTCGCCTTCTTTCGGCTGACCGCAGCGGCGGTGCGGGCATCGCTCCAGAAATGCGGCTGCCCCATCTGGGCTTCCAACTCTTGCAGGTTGGTGGTCATGCGGGCGAGGTCAAAGATGCCCTCGTAACTCGGAGACTTGCTCACCGATGGCACGGACTCGACCTTGCACTTCATCCAGCATAGCACGACCTTTCTTCTGTTACACGGTTTCAATGACGGTTGTGTCGGGGGCGGGTTCCTTGGTGCGGAAGTAGCCGTACAGACACAAGAGTGCGCTGATTATAGCACAGCCGTAGGCAAACACATCTCCATGCCAGCCATAAAATGTTCGGGAATAGCCGACAGGAATGGTGGCCAGTAGTGCATGTTCCGTGAACAACGGTGTGGCGTACAGGATCCGACCGAAGGGATCGATGAACCCGGAGATACCGGTGTTGGCGGAGCGCGCGAAGGCCAGATGATTTTCCACTGAGCGAAAAACCACCATGGAGAAATGTTGCGCGGGGGCTGACGACGGTCCGAACCATCCGTCGTTTGTAATGGTGACAAGAAACTCGGCGCCGTTGGCGGCGAACTGGCGGACCAGATCCGGAAAAATCACTTCGTAGCAGATGGCCACCCCAAATTTCACAGACCGCGAGCTGGATGGATTACCGCTGGCCAACGATTTGGGAGTGAACGTCAGTAGTGTGGCGCCTGGTCCTGCCTCGAAGTCGCCGATCCCTTCCACCATTTTGTCAAGAAAGAACAACAGCGACGTTTTGAGTGGGATGTACTCCCCAAACGGCACCAAGTGGTGTTTGTCGTACCGGCCGAGGAGGGTACCGTCAGGTCCCAGCAGATAGGCGCTGTTCAACAGGTACGGCCGGCGGTCTGAATAGTAGCGTAGGACCGGACTACCCAGGAGGATTGGCGCGTTCGCGCGAGCCGCCCACTTAATCAACTGAAGCTGATAGTCCTGCTCCCGCTCAAGAAAGAACGGCGTTGCGGCTTCAGGCCACACAATCAAATCAGTCTCAGTGCCAAGGGTGGCGGTGAGGCGGTCGAACCGATGCATCGTCTTGTCGCGGAATGCGGCATCCCATTTCATGGCTTGATCGATATTGGGTTGGATGACGCCCACGGTAATGGAAACGGGCGATCGCGTTGAGTTCTCGTTCGAGAGCACGATGGCGCTATAGACCCAGGACAGCACCATGAGGGCCGCCGACGTCGTGAGCAGTTCCCAGGGCAGCCTGGCAGGATGAACCCCCCGGAAGAACGGCATCAGCCAGAGGACCAGCTCTGCCAGCGCCACATTTACCAGCACGATCAGGAACGAGACGCCATAGACTCCGGTATGATCCGCGATCTGGATGAGATCGAGTTCCCGGTACTGCGAATAGCCTAGGAGGCACCAAGGAAGTCCGGACAGAGCATGGGTGCGTAGGAGTTCAAAGGCGACCCAGAAACAGGGGGCAAAGAAAATGCCATACCGTGGAATGAGGCGATGTAACCAGACGATGGCAAGACTGTACAGTCCAATATAGATTCCGAGATACGACGTGAGCAGCAGTAGGATAGCATAGCTGATGGGGAGAGGCACTTTGCCGTAGGTCGTCATGGCGGTGACCGCCCAGGCCATGATGCCGGTGAAGCCGATCATGCCGGTCAGCCATCCGAGCCAGAACGCGCGGCGGTGGGAACACTGATCCAGTGCCAGATGCAGAGGGATAAGGGCAATCCAGGCCAATAACCCAATTTCAAAATTGGGGAAGCACAGGGGTAACAGGACACCGCTCGCACAGGCAAGGAGCAGTTGGCGCGAACGAGGTGGGTCCATCGAGAATTACGATAGCGAAAGCACCGGAGACTTGCAAGAGATCGTTCAAATAATCATGGGTTTGAGTGGTTTGCTGCGTAATTTTTCTCAATGAAAGTGGCATTCTAATTTCCTATGGAACGACGACGGCATCGGGGGGGATATGCGCAACTTAAGAGTTAACTTTGCGCGAATTCCCACGAAAGCGAGAGTGCGACCATCAATCTGTTGGCTGGCAGTACCAAATTCACAAGCTCGTGACCGGTGGAACTTGGCAAGCAGGTGACAGTGAGACTGTTTATCCCGGGCACCGACATTCCAATCGATATGGAGCAAGCTCAAATCCAGTGGATTCACGATCAAACATTCGACGTCAGGTTCCTGGAGATCCGGCAGTCGGAACTGGATGAACTGGAGCAGCTGATTGACGAATACATTGCGCTGAACGAAGGCGGGCAAGCATGAGGCGTATGGCCAGGCGAGAAATATGTGGCTAGGCATATGCTCAAGCTTTTGGAGAAGACGGCCGGTCGACTTTCTGATATGCCCATCTGGATGGGATTGTAGCAGTTGAGACAAAGGCTTGGCCGAAGCCGAGCACGAAGTGGGCGTCTTCAAGCCGCAGTTCCCATAGGGCGAAGTCCCCAAAGCCGAACATCATTTCAGCTTGTGGGAATTGAGCGAGATAGCGCTGTTTGATCGTGTCATGCGCTGGCGTATCGAGTGACAGGATCGCGGCCTCACCTTGAAGATTTATTCTCCTCAACGCCAACGGATTCTTGCCAGGCCCGTCCGGTTCAGCGATGAACAGGGAAACATGGGGATTGGCGAGCAGGTGCTGCGTGTGTAGGGCCAGCCTGCTGAGGTGGAGATAGGCGTGCGTCCAGTCCGATCCTAATACATAGGGGACGTGGGACCCAAACGGATGGCCGTTTCGAATTGTCAGCAAGACGGCCGTGCGGACCTCCTGCGTCAGTGCAGACCACGCATCTTGTACGTTCTGACTGGTCAATGCTGCCATGGATGTGAGACTCCATCAAAATGTTGATCTCACGATACCATTCGGCAGGAGCAATCGCTACTCAGCCGTGGTCAATGTACCTGATTCATCATGCGACTCCCCGCATTTCTTGACCATCCTGTGACTGCATGATAGCATCACCTCACACACATGCGGGTATTCTACGAGCCGTCCAGTCTCCTCACACACCGTCATCGATGAAACACACCTCTGCTGCACAGCCTGAAGTCGCCACGCTGTTTGTCGCCACCAGCGAACAAGATTCGAATTTGTATTATGCGACCAAGTTCATGGCGCCGGATCCATTCATCTATCTGGAGATCAAGGGAGAACGGGTGCTGGTGATGAGCGATCTCGAAATGGATCGCGCCAAGTCTCAGGCAACGGTCGATCGAGTCTTGTCCTATTCCGAGGTCGAAGAGAAAGTGAAAGCCAAGGGCATCAAGGCGCCGACGACGGTCGATATCGTGCACATGGTTTTGAAAGAGTCCAAAATCCGCCAGCTCCTGGTTCCGGCGAATTTCCCCTTCATTCATGCTACTCAGTTGCAGGAATTGGGATATAGCCTCAAGTCGAAGCGCGATCCGTTCTATGAACAGCGTGTTGTGAAAACGGCGGAAGAAGTGCGTCATATCGAAGAGGCGCAGCGGGCGACGGAAGAAGCCGTGGCCGCGGCCCACGCGATGTTGCGACGGACGGAAACCAAGGACGGGCAGTTGTGGCGCAACGGCGCGCCGGTCACTTCAGAAGGAGTCAAGCAGCTCATTAACATCGCGCTGATGGAGCGGGGTTGTATTGCTCAGCACACGATCGTGGCGGGCGGAGAGCAGGCCTGCGATCCCCACAACGAAGGCAGCGGCCCTTTACCGGCTCACGGCAGCATCATCTTTGACGTGTTCCCGCGCTCTGCGACGACGCGGTACTTTGCCGACATGTCGCGTACGGTGGTGCGTGGTATGCCAAGCCCCGAGCTGGTGAAGCTTTATCAGGCGGTGAAGGATGCGCAGGAAGAAGCCATTACCAAGATCAAAGACGGGGCGGACGGCATGAAGATCCATCAAGGAATTTGCGCGCGCTTCGAGAAGGCCGGCTACAAGACGGGTATGGTGAACGGCAGGATGCAGGGCTATTTCCATGGAACGGGCCACGGTGTCGGACTCGACATTCACGAAGCACCTCGGATCAGCCGCATCGGTTCGTTGTTGCAGGAGGGGCATGTCGTCACGGTGGAGCCTGGGCTGTACTATCCCGGTCTCGGCGCCGTCCGCATCGAAGATATGGTGCTGGTGACCCACGATGGATGTCGGAATCTCACGAACTTTCCCAAAGAGTTTCAACTCGACTGACACGTACGTTGCCTAAAAGCATTACAAGTCAT